>JAUXQA010000493.1 GCA_030683195.1 Rhodoferax sp.
CGCCGCACCAGGACCTGATCAGCGAGCGGCTGGCCACCCTGTGGCGCTTGCACGCCGCCGGTGAACAGCGTGGCGGCGAGGCCGGGGCTGACGTGGTCATCGTGCCCGCCACCACGGCACTCTACCGGTTGGCGCCACCCGCCTTTCTGGCGGGCTACACCTTTCACTTCAAGGTCAAGCAAAAACTCGACGAGGCCCGGCTCAAGGCCCAGCTCACCCTGGCCGGCTACAGCCACGTCACCCAGGTGGTGAGCCCGGGTGAATACGCGGTGCGCGGTGGCTTGATTGACCTGTTTCCGATGGGCAGCCTGGTGCCCTACCGGGTGGATTTGTTTGATGACGAGATTGACAGCATCCGCACGTTCGATCCCGACAGCCAGCGCAGCCTGTACCCGGTGCCCGAGGTGCGGCTGTTGCCGGGACGCGAGTTTCCGATGGACGACGAGGCCCGCGCGCGCTTTCGCAGCCGCTGGCGCGAACTGCTGGACGGGGACCCGACCAAGAGCCGCATTTACAAAGACATTGGCAACGGTGTGGCCACGGCCGGCATTGAGTACTACCTGCCGCTGTTTTTTGATGAAACCGCCACGGTGTTTGACTACGTGGGCGCCAACGCCACAGTGGTCTTGCATGGCGACCTGGAGCCGGCTTTTCAGCATTTTTGGCAGGACACCAAAGAGCGCTACCGGCTGGTGCAAGGCGACCCGGAGCGCCCGGTCTTGCCACCGGAATCGCTGTTTTTAAGTGCCGAGCAGTTTTATGCCCGAGTCAATCAGCATGCGCAGCTGGCGATTCGCCCGGCCATGGACGATGTAGCCGACAACGCGCATTTTCAAAAACTAGGGGAACTCTCGGTCATTCGCGGCGCAGACGACCCGCTGGCCCGCCTGAAGGACCACATTCGCAACACCCAGCACCGGGTGTTGGTGCTGGCCGAGAGCGAAGGCCGCAAGACCAGCCTGCTTGACTTTTTGCATGCCAGCCACCTGAGCCCCCCAAGTTTTGACTCGCTGGCCGAATTTGAGAAAAGCACCGAGCCCCTAGGCATCGCCACTTCCAGTCTGAACATCGGCTTCGCCTGGCTGGACGCCGGCATTGACTTTGTGACCGAGACCGAGCT
>JAUXQA010000497.1 GCA_030683195.1 Rhodoferax sp.
GCCAGATAAATGGCCTTGGGATTAGCGGCCATCGTTTGCTCCGTGTTTTTGTACCAGTGTCCACGCCGTCAGGGCGATCAGGGCACTCCAGAACCAGATGCCAAACACCATCGGGTAGACCGTGCCGTCAAGGTGGGCACCCAGCCAGCCGCCCATGGCAAAAGCTGCCAGCATCATGAAAAAGCCGTTCAGGGCCGAGGCCGCGCCTGCTGCCTGGGGAAACGGCCCCACAGCCCCACTTTGGCTGCAGGGCTGGTGAACGCCGTGCCCCAGCATGAACAGGCATTGCGGCAGCATGATCGCCCACACGTTGTGCCAACCCGCCAGCGCCAGAGTGGCCATGCACGTGCCGCCTGACAAGCTCAACCCGCCAGCCAGGGCCACCGCACGGCGCACGCCCAGGCGCGGCAGCCAGTACCGGCATAAAAACGTGCCCGCAATGTAGAACAGCGAGTTGGTGAACATCACCAGCCCGTACATCGTGGTGCTTAAGCCCAGCACCTGAATAAAGACAAAGGAGGAGGCGGCAAGCAAGGTAAACAAGCCGCCGTAAGACGCGGCTGACAGCAGTGAGAACGCCAGAAAAGTCGGGTTCCTCAAAATCATTTGCCAGGTGCGCACCACGATGGCCGGTTGCAATGCAGCCAGGTTTTTGTGAGCCAGAGTCTCCTTGAACTTTGATGCCACCACAGCCAGGCAAATGGCGCCAAAAATCGCCACCGCCAGCAAGGCGATGCGCCAGCTGAACCACCCTGACAGTGCCCCACCCAGCGGCGCACTCAGGCAGGCCAGCACGCCCAAGCCGCTCAGGCCTTTGGACATCACCCGCGCGCCCTCCAGGGGCGAGTAAAGGTCGCGCACGATGGCGCGAGCGCACATGACCCCCGCGCCCATGGCCGCGCCTTGCACGGTGCGCCACACAATGAGCATCTCCATGCTGCCGGACAACGTGCTGCCCAGCGAGGCCAGTACATAAGCACTCATGCCCACCAGCAGAATCGGGCGGCGCCCAAAGCGGTCAGACAGGGGTCCCCACACCAATTGAGACAAGCCAAAGGCCAATAGCAGCGCCGACAGCGTGAACTGCGCTTGCGCCATGGGTGCACCAAAACCCGCCGTCAAGGCGGGCAGGGCGGGCAGGTACAGGTCGGTGGTGATGGGCTGCAGGCCCAGCAGCAGCGACAACATGAGAACGGTCAAGCCGGGCTGCATGGCGGCGGGGAGTGGGGGAAAAACATGGGTCTGAGCGTATCAGATCAATTTCCCTCTCAGCCCCTTGTGTCTTGCCGCCTCAGCCCAGCTATGCACGGGCTTGACCCTGACCGCAGCCTGTTGGGTCACCCGGGCGCATCAGGCCAGGGCGACCCGGGGTGGCGTCAATGAATAGCCAGTTTTTTGGCAGTGGTGGTGGCCTTTTTGGGCAGCTCCAGCGTCAGCACGCCATCCTCAAACTTGGCCACGGCCTTGGCATCGTCCACATCCTGAGACAAGGTGAAGGCGCGTGACACAGCGCCGTAATAGCGCTCCTGGCGCAGCACCTTGCCGCCGTCTTCCTTGAGGTCTTTTTCTTCCTTGCACTCGGCATCAATTTGCACCAGGTTGCCGTCAATGCGGACGTTGATGTCTTCTTTTTTGACACCCGGCAAATCGGCGCGGACCTTGAACATACCGTCTTTTTCGGTCACGTCCACCCGGATGTCCAGCTCTTCATGGTTGCGCTCAGCGCGCAAAGGCGCCATGAATCGGCGAAACATCGACTCAAAAGGGTCGTTCAGTGTGGGTTCAAACAAACGCATGTTGGCCATGATGATTCCTTTAAATTAGAGAGATTCAAAAATGCTGCAAACCACTGGTGCAGGGCAGGGCAGATGCAACAAATCAAGCATATTGAGCGCCTCGCCCCGGGGTTTGACAACTCGCAATGGAGGCTCAGTTAAGATCAGTTTGCGTGGAATGGGGAGCGCTGTGGTGGTTTACGCCGGGGCAGGTGTCCTGTAACATTTTAAAAATCAACATCTCATGGATTGGGCTCGGCATGATGGTCATCGACTCGGATCTTTTTCGCTGAATCGCCCGCATGGAAAAGCAGCTCACCGGCCAACTGTCCAGCATTCTGGAGAGCATTACCGACGGTTTCTTTTTGCTCAATGAAGATTGGTGCTTCACCTACATCAACCCGCAAGCAGAGGCCATGTTGCATCAACCTTCAGGCAGCTTGATGGGCGCCAACATTTGGGATCGTTTCCCTCAGGCTGTGGGCAGCGCCATTCAGCTGGAATGTGAGCGCGCCGTGGCGCAGGGGACCAAATCCAGTTTCGAGACTTGGTACGAGCCCCTGCAAATTTGGCTTTCCGTCGATGTGTACCCCGCCAACCCGGGTCTGACTGTGTATTTTAGGGATGTGACCGCTCGATACATCGCAGAACAGCGCTTGCGCGAAGAGCGCGAAATGCTCGCCGCCATCGTCAATTCAACTGCAGACGCCATCATCAGCACCGATGTCCAGGGGCGCATCCAGATGTTCAGCCCGGCCGCAGAGCGCATGTTTCGCCGCACGCAGGAGCGCATGCGTGGCCAGAGCATGGATGTGCTGATGCCGGAGCGTTTCAGGGCCGCGCACCAGCAGCACTTGCACAGGTTTGCCCAGACCGGTGAGACCCAGCGCATGATGGGTTTGGGCCTGATCAAGGGCCTGCGTTCCGATGGCCAGGAGATTGATCTGGAGGTCACCATCTCCCAGCTCGTGGTGCAAGGCCAGAAAGTGCTGATGGCCAACCTGCGGGATGTGACCCGGCGCGTGCGCTCCGACGCCGTGTTCGAGCAGTCCCGCGCGCAACTCTCCGAACTCACCCACAAACTGATGTTGCAGGAGAAAACCCTGGTCAAGGGCCTGGCGCAGGCCTTGCACGATCAGTTGGGCCAGACCATGGCGGCCATCCGCATGGCGCACGAGACTATTCTGACGCTGCAAGGCGACCAAGTGGCCCCTGGCGTGCACAAGTTACAGGCCCAACTCGGCGCACTCATCAGCCAGGCCATTCGCCAGGTGCGACAGGTGCTCACCGACTTGCGCCCGCCCTTGCTGGATGAGCACGGACTCGCCGCCGCGTTGGACAACGAGCTGCGCAACCGGTCTTTAAAGGTCCCGCAAATCGATATTTCGGTGCATGTGCAGCCGCAAGTGGCCCGCCTGCGCTGGCCGCCTGAGGTGGAATACGCCGCGTTCATGGTGGCGCGCGAGGCGGTTGAAAACGCCTTGCGCCACTCGGGCGCCACAGCGGTGTCGGCAAAACTCTCGGGCAGCGGCCTGTGCTTGTTGCTGGAGGTGATTGACAACGGCACAGGCATGCCGGCGGATGCCGCTGCACGGGTGGGCCATCTGGGTATTTTGGGTATGCAGGAGCGCGCGCATGCCATAGGTGCTGGTGTTACGGTCGACTCAGGTGCGACCGGTGGCACGCGTGTGTGTTTCACCTGGCAATCCACTCCTTTGTTATGACCCGTCTTTATCTGGTTGATGACCACCAACTCATGCGCGAAGGCCTGCGCTCCCTGCTGGAGGCCAAGGGCTACGCCGTGGTGGGCGAGTCAGCAGACCCCACTGAGGCGCTGGCAGACCTGCTGCGCCTGCGCCCCGAGGTGGTGCTGCTGGACCTCAACCTGGCGGGACGCTCCGGCTTTGAGCTGCTGGCCGAACTGCAGCGTCGCCATTTGCCTACACGCTGTGTGGTGCTGACGATGTCAGCCCAGCCCCACCAGGTGGCTGAAGCCATGCGGCTGGGAGCTTGCGGCT
>JAUXQA010000510.1 GCA_030683195.1 Rhodoferax sp.
CTTGAGGTTCATGTCCTGCTCGTAGTACATGCTCATGATGAATTGCTCGCGTTCTGGCAGGTTCTTGATGGCTGCCACCAGGGCTTGGCGCAAACGCTGATCACGCAGCATATGCATCGGATCTGCCTCTGCGTCTCCAACATGGCGGTCCAGGAAGTTGTTTTCATCTTCGGCGGAGCCCGCCATGTCTTCGATATACACCAGTTGGGTCCCGCGTACTTTGCCGAGTAGGGTTTGGTAGTCCACCAAGCTCAAGCCAAGTTCCGCCGCGATTTCGCTTTCTTGTGGGCTGCGTCCAAGTCGGTGCTCCAGGCGGCGCAACGCTTGCTCAATTTCCTTTTGGCTCTTACGCGAACCCCGGGACATCCAGTCGTTGTTGCGCAACTCGTCCAGCATGGCACCCCTGATGCGTTGGGTGGCGAAAGTTTCAAACTGCACACCTTGTGTCGCCTCGTAACGCGTCAACGCCTCAGACAATCCGATCAAACCCACTTGAATCAGGTCATCCACTTGTACGTTGGCCGGTAGCTTGACCATCATGTGGTGCGCCAGGCGTCTGACCAGAGGCTGGTACTGCCGGATCATGGCATTTCTGTCCAAGTGCCCATTGGCGGTGTACATCAATGACTCTCCACAAAATGATGACGGTGAAGTGGCATCGCATTTTCCAGCAACCTTAGCGCCAGACGACTCACGTCGTTAAAGTCGCGATTCTTTGGCTGACGCGCCCGGATGGTTAGCGGATCGATTTGATAACCTAAAAATTCCATAGCGCAATGTTTCAGATTATCTACCTCAGGGCGCCCCATTTCGGACAAATCCGGTCCGTCATTCACAACTATTCTGGCCACCGTAGGATGCAGGTTGGCGTTCAGAAGCATTTGTTTGAGGGCTTGGTAAGCTGTTACGGGCGATGTCTTTAGTGCTGAAACGGTAAGCAGCGGCTGAATGCCACTGCCCGGCAGCAGACGCACCAGAACATCTGCTCGGGCATAAATAACAATAACCCCAAAATTCTGAAGCAAACCACCCAGTGGATCCAGGGGCAAACCCTGGGCTTCAGTGCTTCTGCTCATTCTCAAGAGTCCAAGGGCGGCTGGCAGCACAGACCAAGACTTGGGCTCAATCAGTTCTTCATCCAGTTCGCCATCCCGCCAAGATGCATCATCGAGCAATTGGGCCAGCCCGGGGTTGTTGTCGGATTCGACGGCGTTGGCGTCGAGCACCATCACTGAATATCCCGAGTCAACCAGCGTGGAGCACAGGCCCCAGAGCAAAGGCATTTCGCCTTGCTGGTCCCCGTGGCTGGCCATGGCAATGACTCGCGGCGAAGCCTGCAAGGCGATGCTTTGGAGTCCAGCCCCTTGGTTGACGCAGGTTTCAAGCATCAAATCGTCCTGCATGGATGGGGGATGGCTGGGCAAAGAAGAAGCCCAGATCGGCAGGTTTGGGGTCAAAAGCGGATTTGAGCGGTGCTCTCATGGACATGCGGACCAACTTGGCTGCGTCGGCCTGTTCCCAGTCTTCAGGCACTTTTTGGCCCATGGTGACGCCCCGCAAGACCAGCTGGTGGCGAATGATCGCGTCCAGGGCCGGGCCCACTTTGGCGGCTTCGTCAACTTTTGAAAGGATCGCTTGCTGGATGCCGCTGGATTTGAAAGATGAAACTACATCATCCAGGGTGTCACCGTGACTGCCTGCATTAAGAACCAGTAAACGGTTGACTTTTGGCAGGTTCAGCACCTCCAGCATATCCCTCTTGCGCGGGTCGCTGGGCGCCAGACCGGTCGTGTCGACCAGGACCATTTTTTTATTAGTCAATAAGTTCAGTAAGTCCTGGAGCGCCGCGCGGTCGTGTGCGAGGTGGGCCACAACACCTAGCATGCGGCCGTATGCTCGCAGTTGTTCGTGCGCACCCACGCGATACGTGTCCAGGGTGATAAGTCCTACGCTGGCTGCACCGTATTTTTGGGCACACAGGCCAGCCAGTTTGGCTGCAGTGGTCGTCTTGCCGACGCCAGTGGAGCCGATGAGTGCGTAAATGCCGCCTTCAACATGTATCGGGTCCGTGGCCGCGTCGGTCTTGAGGTTGCGCTCCAGAATGTCCATGACCCACCGTACTGACTCAGACGCATCGAGTTCCTCCGGCATACGCTCCAGTATGGTTCTCGCCAATGTCGGGGAGTAGCCAGCCCGAATCAATTTGAGCATCAGGTTGGATTGAATCGGGTTCTGACGAGTCTGGCCCAGCCAGGTCAGGGTATTGAACCTGTCTTCAATCAGGGTTTTCATGGCGTGCAGTTCGTCCGCAATACCTTGGGACAGTGGTGCGGGAGCAGGAGCCGGTGCAGGTTGAGGCGTTGGCCTTGGCGCTGTTCTGATGGGTGCTGGCTTGAACTGGGTTGGCCTTTCGGTTTGAACAGGTGCCAAGCGGACGTTCTCAAACTGTTGACGTGGAGCGGCGGCTGGGGCTGGCGTGTTGGTTTGGCCAGTCAAAGCCTCATGCCGACGTCTCAGCATCCGCTCGCGCACATAGTCCTGAAACGACAGGGTGCTCATGGCCAGTTGAGTGACATCGTCCTCGACAGGGCTCATGGGTTCGTTGGCTTGGTCAGCCAGTTTGCGTGCAAAGGACTGACTTTTGGCCTTGCCCTTGCCTTGTCCTGCCAGCTCTGATTGGTCAAGCGCTGCAAGCGTGTCTTCGCCGGTGGCGACCACCTCGATGCCTGCTGCGGTGGGGCGGTTTGACAAAATCAGGGTGCCATCACCAAAAGCAAGCCGGGCTTTGGCTAGCGCTTCGCGCGCAGTCGGTGCAATAAAGCGTTGAATATTCATGATGATGCGCCTCTGAGAATCGGGCCGATGCGAATCGTGTGGGATTCAGGAATTTCGCTGTGTGCGAGCACTTGGAGTCTTGGCGCCACGCGCCGGACGAGACGTGAAATAGCGCTGCGGATTTGATCGGGAACCAGCAGGCAGGCCGGAATGCCGATCTCCTCTTGCTTGAGTGCCATCTCGGCAGCGGTGCGGGTCAGTATGTCGGCCACGCCTGGGTCCAGCGCAGGACCTGCCGCATTGCCTAGTGCCTGGACCAACAGCCGTTCCAGGGGCGGGTCAATCGCAATCACGTTGAGCTCGCGGGTAGATCCATAAATTTGCTGAACGATGGCGGGAGACAGTGCAACGCGAACGCGTTTTGCCAGTTCTGCCGGGTCTGACACCGTGCCGGCATGCTCGGCCAGCGACTCAATGATGGTGCGGATGTCACGGATGTGCACAGACTCTTCCAGCAGTAACTGCAGGACCTTCTGGAAAACAGCAATAGGTACCATTTTGGGAACCACTTCTTCAATCAGTTTAGGAGCCAGTTTGCTGACGTGTTCAACAAGTTGCTGGGTCTCTGTGCGGCTCAGTAATTTGGATGCCTGCACTTGCATCAAGTGTGACAAATGGGTGGCCATGACGGTCTCTGAATCAACCACGGTAAATCCGGCCATTTGCGCGGTTTCCTTTTGGCGTTCGTCGATCCAGTGTGCGGGAAGACCAAATGCCGGGTCTGTTGTGGCGGTGCCGATCAGGGGTGTGGTGATGCCCCCGGGGTTGATGGCCAGGTACATGCCGGGGAAGGCTTCTCCTTCGCCCGCCGTCACCCCGCGCAGGGTGATGCGGTAGCCACTGGGCTTGAGCTCCAGGTTGACACGCACATGAACTGCGGGTGGCAGGAAGCCCACCTCTTGAGCGAATTTTCGGCGTACGCCCTTGATGCGGGTCAGCAAGTCGCCTTGGCGGTTCTTATCAACCAGAGAGATGAGGCGGTAGCCCAACTCCAGCCCCAACTGGTCAACCGGCTGCAGGTCGTCCCATGAGGCTTCGCCGTCTGAGGCAACTACCGGCGTGTTCAGGGCCGGATCAAGGGGCGGCGGCTTGTTGGCCAGCATCCATGCGGCGTAGCCGAGCACAATGGCAATCCCCAGAAAAACCACATGGGGCATGCCGGGAATCAGACCCAAAATACCCATGATGGCGGCAGTAATGCCAAGCACCTTGGGCGAGATGAACATCTGGTCCACGATCTGGCGACCCAGATCCTGGTCTTTTCCAACGCGCGACACCACCATGGCCGCAGCGACAGAAATCAGAAGCCCTGGTATCTGGGCGACCAACGCATCGCCGACGGCAAGCAGAATATAAGCGTCAGCCGCTTGTGACGCGCTGAGCCCAT
>JAUXQA010000516.1 GCA_030683195.1 Rhodoferax sp.
GTTGAGATCGGCAATTTGCGCAGCGACGTCCAGGGCTCGCCCATCGGGCTGGCTTGCGCCGGCGTCTGTCTGCCCCAATGGCGCCGCCAGGATGCTGGTTTTCGAGCTAGGGGTGTCGGTGACCTTTTCCAGGATCACCAAAAACAAAGGCGACTCCAGCGGGTTGGACGAGCCGTTGACCACCAGGCACACGCTCAGGTTGACCCGCGTGACGTGGCCGTCGTCTTTCACCCGCAACCCATCGACCCGCACGGCCTCTTTTTTGCCGGCTGCCTTGTGCAGGGCCGTCATGAGTGCGTGGCGCAGGCCTTCGCGGGCCATTTTCAGGATGTTGTTGATTCCCGCCTCGCCCGGCGCAGGCTCCAGGTACAGGCCGGTGCGGCCATGAAGGTACAAGATGTCGCCACGGCCATTGACCAGGGCCGCCACCGGCGCCAGTTGTTGCAGCAAGGCCTGCTCGGTGAGTTCACGCAGCGGCAGCTTGGCCGGGCCGGTCACTTTGTCGGGCCGGGCTGTGGGTCTCAATTCAATGTCAGTCAGGGGCGGCAAAAACCGGTCCAGGGCGGCGCGCTGCGCGCCTTGAAAATCTTCCTTGCGTTGGTAGAGCTTGGCTTTGCGGTCCTGCACCACAAACAGGTCGCCCCGCTCACCGGTGGTCTCCGATGTGCCCAAAAACAGAAAACCACCGGGCTGAATGGCGTAATGAAACAGCGAGATCAACCGTTTTTGCAAATCTGCGCCCAGATAAATCATCAGGTTGCGGCAGCTGATCAGGTCCAGTTTGGAAAACGGTGGGTCTTTGATCACGTCTTGCTCGGAGAACACCAGCATGTCGCGAATACCCTTGTGCACGCGGTAGATGCTGCCGCCGGGCTCCAGGGTGAAAAATCGGGCCAGGCGTTCGGGAGTGATGGCGTCGGCAATGCTGGCCGGGTAGGTGCCTGCCCGTGCGACGGCAATGGCCCGTGCGTCAATATCGGTGGCAAACAATTGCACCTTGTAACTGGCCTTGAGTGCTTCGAGCCGCTCCTGCAGCAAAATGGCAATCGAGTAGGCTTCCTCGCCCGTGGAGCAGCCAGCGCACCAGACGCGCACCGTGGCGCCAACAGCCTTGCCTTCAAACAGCTTGGGGATCACCGTCGTTTCCAGCACCGCAAACGCGTCCGGGTCGCGAAAAAAATTCGTCACACCAATCAGCAAGTCATTGAACAGCGCCTGCACCTCCACCGGCGCTTGCTGAAGGTACTTGACGTAACTGTCCATGGTCTCGATCTGATGCACCGCCATGCGCCGCTCAATCCGGCGGTGAATGGTGCTGGGGTTGTATTGGGAGAAGTCGTGTCCGGTCTGGGAGCGCAGCAACACGAAGATCTTCTTGAGTGTGTTTTGATGCTCTGGCGCTGTTTTGCCCGCGGGCTGGGGGAGCTTGCCGAAGGCATGGGCGACATAGGCCACCAGCTGGGTCGCCATCTTGGCCGGGGGCAATTCAAAGTCGACCATGCCCGTGGCCAGCGCGTTGGTAGGCATGCCGTCAAATTCGCTGGTGCTGGGGCTTTGCACCATGACCATGCCGCCGTTGGCCTTGATGGCACGCACGCCCAGCGTCCCGTCGCTGCCCGTGCCTGAGAGCACGATGCCGATGGCCCGCTCTTGCTGGTCCTGAGCGAGGGACCGGAATAAAAAATCAATCGGCAGGCGGTGGCCACGGGGCGCGGTGGGCTCCAGTAGCTGGAGTGAGCCGTTTAAAAATGCCATGTCCCGGTTGGGTGGAATGATGTAGGCGCAATTGGGCTGCACCTGCATGCCGTCCACTACTTCAAAAACCTGCATGCGGGTGTAACGCTGAATCAGCTCGGTCAGCAGGCTTTTGTGATTGGGGTCCAGGTGTTGCACCAGGACAAACGCCATCCCGGTATCGGTATCGGCGGGCATCCCCTCAAAGAAGGCTTCTATGGCCGCCAGGCCTCCTGCCGAGGCACCGATGCCCACAATGGGAAATGGGTGGCTCGCAGCGCCTGGGTTTGCTGCCTTCATCGTTGGGTTCCTGGGCACAAAATGCTCCTTTATTAATAGCTGTTAAGGCAATAAACACGCTGGCTAGAGGGTATTTTAATGCCAATTAGTGCCAATTAGTGCCAATTAATGTCAATTCTCTGCTTCTGGCTTCGCGCTGGCCAAAACCAGCCCCTCATCGAGCGCCATCATGAACTCGCTCACGCGGATGGGTTTGGTCAGGTACCGGAAGAAACCAGCCTCCAGGCCTTTTTCAATGTCACGCGCCATGGCATTGGCGCTCAGTGCGAGTACCGGAATATGCAGGGTGGCCGGGTCGTCCCGCAGGAGCTTGAGTGCCTGCAAGCCACTGATGCCTGGGAGGTTGATGTCCATCAGAATGACCTCCGGCTGGTGCGCCTTGGCCAGGGCAATGCCTCGCAGGGCGTCCTCCGCGCCGAGCAGGCGCATGTCGGGGCGCCGGGCAATGAGTTGGCGGACCAGCTCCATATTGGCCCGGTTGTCCTCCACATACAGCAGCGTGCGCACCTTGGTCAGTTCGGCATCATCACCCACCTCGAAGGAAGGAAGAGCAAACCCCGAGGTCTCCTCCTGCAGCTGTGGCGCACCCGCGAGGTCGAGCTCAATCCAGAACACAGTTCCCGACCCCAGCGTACTGCTGACTCCCATTTCGCCGTCCATTTGCTCCATGAGCCGCTTGCTCACCACCAGGCCGATGCCTGTACCTTGTTCATCGCTGCTTTCCTTGCCCAAGCGGTTAAAGGGTTGAAACAGTTGGGCCACGTCCGAGGGGGACAGCCCCTCGCCGGTGTCCCGCACACTGATGCGCAGCCGGTTTTTGGCGCGCTTGCTGCAGGTGACGGTCACACTCCCGCCCATGCGGTTGTATTTGATGGCGTTGGACAGCAAGTTGATCAACACCTGCTTGATGCGGGTTCGGTCTGCGCCCACAAAACAGGATGCGTCCAGTTTGGGGAAGTGCAGGGAGATCTGCCGCTTGTGTGCCATCGGCTCGATCATGGTCTGGCAGTCGTCCAGCACATCGGACAGAGGGGTTGGCTCCATCGAGAGGGACAGCCGCCCGGACTCAATCAGCGCCAGATCAAGCACCTCGTTGATCAATTCCAGCAAATACCATCCTGCCTTGAGAATCTGGTCAATGCTGGCTTTCTGGACCACCGTGGGCTCCGGCGAGCCTGACTCCATCAACTGGGCAAACCCCAGAATGGCATTCAGGGGCGAGCGAAGCTCATGGCTCATGCTGGATAAAAATTCGGACTTGGCCAGGTTGGCCTTGTCGGCCACGGATTTGGCGGCTTCAAGCTCCGCGTTTTTGTCGCGCAGCACTTGGTCGAGTCGTGCACGCTCGACTTCTGCGGCATTTCGCGCGGTGTTGTCTGTGCCAATGAGCAGGTAGCCGATGATGAATTTGTTGTCATCGCGCAGTGCGGTGACAGACACCACGGCAGGCAGGCGGCTGCCGTCTTTGCGGATATAGGTCAGCTCGTAAATGTCTTCAATGCCCCGTGAGGCTTTGAACACCAAGGCCTCAAA
>JAUXQA010000522.1 GCA_030683195.1 Rhodoferax sp.
AAAATTAATTGGAATCTGACCCCTATTTTTTTCAAACCATGCAAATTGAAACCCCTCCCACTGAAAAGCCCTACGACAAACCCGAAGGCGAGCGCCGGGGGCTCATCATTGTCAATACCGGTGACGGCAAGGGCAAGAGTACGGCGGCTTTTGGGCTGGCTTTGCGCGCGCATGGCCGGGCCAAGGCGGTCAAGATTTTTCAGTTCATGAAGGTGCCGAGCGCCCGCTTTGGCGAGCACCGCATGTTTGAGCAGTTGGGCATTCCGATTGAAGGTTTGGGCGATGGCTTCAGCTGGAAAAGCCAGGACCTGGAGCATTCGGCTCAATTGGCGCGCGATGGCTGGCAAAAAGCCAAGGTTGCCATTTTGAGCGGAGACTACTTCATGGTGACGCTGGATGAGATCACTTACCCGCTGATTTACGGCTGGATGCCGATTGACGATGTGCTGGACACCCTCAAGACCCGCCCCAGCCACGTGCATGTGGTTCTGACCGGGCGGCGCTGCCCGCCCGAAATCATCGAGCTAGCCGATACCGTGACCGAGATGACAATGGTCAAGCACGCGTTCAAGGCCGGTATTCCGGCGCAGCGGGGGATTGAGGACTGACGGGTTTTCATCCAGACACCTATGGACCTCTTTTGAAGCACACCGAAAGGCGCCGTGAATCTTGACCCTGGCGGATTCATCGGTCCGGCAGCCTTGCTGCTGGCGCTCGCGATTGACCGCTGGTGGGGTGAGCCGCGTCTGCGCCTTCACCCTGTGGTCTGGATGGGCAACTACCTGGCGTGGGGCGGCCAGTTCGTGCACCGGGTGGCCGGGCAGGGCGTTGAATTCACCCACCAAGGGCAAGCAGGTTCTCAAACCGATTTCAAGGCTTTTTGGCTTGCAGCCGTCGTCTGGATTGGGGGGGGCACTGTTGTTTTAATAGCAACTCTGGCTCTGCAATGGGCGGTGTTGTCCGTGCCCACGTTGCTGATGCCAGCCTTGGGAGGTGCGCTCGGGCCTATCTTCGCCGGGTTTGCTGGCGGCGTGTTGGCGGCTGCGCTGATGGCATGCCTGCTCAAGCCCATGTTCGCTTGGGCTATGCTGAAAAGCGAAGTCCTGGCGGTCGAGAAGGCCCTCAATCCGGTGCACGGCGGCTCCCTGGCCGCGGGCCGCGAGCGCCTGAGCTGGCTGGTGAGCCGGGATGTGGCGAACCTGAGCGAGTTGCAGGTGCGCGAAAGCGCGATTGAGTCGCTGGCCGAGAACCTCAACGACTCGGTCATCGCGCCCATCTTCTGGTTTGTGCTGCTGGGTCTGCCCGGCGCGGCGCTGTACCGCTTTGCCAACACGGCCGACGCCATGTGGGGCTACCCCGGCGTGTACAAAGGCCAGAACTGGCAGTGGGCGGGCAAATGGGCGGCGCGGGTGGACGACCTGTTGAGTTACATCCCGGCACGTATCACGGGATTGTTGCTGGCGGTCGTGTCCGGCGGTCTTGACTGGTCAAACCTGCGCTCACAAGCCCGGCAAACCCCGTCACCCAACAGCGGCTGGCCGATGGCCGCCATGGCGCTTGGCTTGGGTGTTTGCCTGCAAAAACCCGGTGTGTATGCCTTGAACGCCCTGGGGCGCCCGGTGCAGGCCCCTGATGTGCCTTTGGCGATAATTTATGCATTAAAAGCGCTTCTAGCCGCTATATTTATTGCCTTGGTAGCTATATATTTTGTGAGTCCCTTGGGGTTCTGAATCCATGCGCAATTTCCAATCTTCCGATGAGTTGGCCTTGCCTTCAGCATCCCTTGCCGCCCGCCAGCACGGCGGCCCGGATGCTTTGGGCGTGCCGCGATTTGATTTTTCCACCAACAGCAACGCCTGCGGACCCTGTCCGATGGCCTTGGCGGCAGTGCAAAGCGCCGACCCCACCCGCTACCCGGACGCCAGCTACACCGCCTTGAAGCAGCAACTGGCCGATTTTCACGGCGTGGCCGCAAGACGTGTGGTGTTGGCCGGCAGCGCTAGCGAGTTCATTTTCCGCATCACCGCATGGCAGGCGCAGCAAAGTGCCGGGCAGGGCCGGGTGCACCTGCCTCCGCACAGCTACGGCGACTACGCCCATGCCGCAAAGGCCTGGGGCCTAGCACCCACTGCGGATGTGAATGCCGCTCAACTGGTCTGGGCCTGCGAGCCATCCAGCCCGTTGGGGCAGGCGAATGAACATTGGCCAAGCTGGCTGAGCCACCCCGGCGAGGGGACAGTAGAAAGCCCGGCAGTCCTCGCGACATTTCGCGCGGGTACTGCCCAACTGGTGCTCGATTGCGCCTACGCTCCGCTGCGCCTGAGTGACGCGCCCAGCTTGAGTACCAGCCAACTTGAACAGGTGTGGCAGCTGTTTTCACCCAACAAGGCGTTGGGCCTGACCGGCGTGCGTGCGGCTTATGCCATTTCGCCACTTGGGTCAGGCACTGCCGTTCATGAATTGGAGCGCTTGTGTGCGTCCTGGCCCGTGGGCGCGCATGGCGTGGCTTTGTTGCAGGCCTGGGTGGTACCCGGGGTACAAGCCTGGTTGAGCGACTCTTTACACACCTTGGCTGAATGGAAAACCCGGCAGATCAAGCTGCTGCAACGCGCGGGCTGGATGGCTCTACCCAGCGAAGCCAACTTTTTCTGTGCCCGCCCGCCCGGTGGCGATTTGACGGCCCAACTGCAGAGTTTGCGTGCGCATGGCATCAAACTGCGCGATGCCGCGTCGTTCGGGCTGCCCGGCCACGTGCGACTAGGTGTGCTGGCCCCCGAGGCGCAAGATGCGTTGATCAAGGCTTGGGCGCTGAGTACGCCATCAGGTCGCAACCCCTCGCCCCCCGGAACCAATTTCCTTGTGAAACCTGCGCAGGCAGATACAACCCCAAACCCACAAACAAAATGACCGCCAAATGCATCATGGTGCTCGGCACCACCAGCGGCGCCGGCAAAAGCTGGCTGACCACCGCACTGTGCCGCCACTACGCCCGCCAAGGCCTCAAAGTCGCGCCGTTCAAGGCGCAAAACATGAGCAACAACGCCCGCGTAGTGGCATCCAGCAACGCCGAGGGTGAGATCGGCAGCGCCCAGTACTTTCAGGCACTGGCCGCCCGTGCAGAGCCACAAGTGCGCATGAATCCGCTGCTGCTCAAGCCCGAGCGTGACACCCACAGCCAGGTGGTGCTGATGGGGCAGGTGAGTGACGAACTCACCGCCATGCCCTGGCGTGGGCGCAGTTTGCATGTGTGGCCGCACATTGCCAAAGCGCTCGACGAGTTGGTGGCGGAGAACGATGTGGTGGTGATCGAAGGTGCGGGCTCCCCCGCCGAAATCAATTTATCGAGCAGCGACATCGTGAACATGCGCGTGGCCCTGCATGCCAACGCCGCTTGCCTGCTGGTGACCGACATTGACCGGGGCGGGGCGTTTGCCCACCTGTACGGCACGTGGGCGCTATTGCCGGAGAACGAACGCGCATTGATCAAGGGCTTCGTGCTGAACAAGTTCCGGGGAGATGCCAGCCTGCTGGCACCTGCGCCGCAGATGCTCCAAGACCTCACCGGTATCCCCACCGTGGCCACCTTGCCCATGTGGTGGCACCACGGTCTGCCGGAAGAGGACGGGGTGTTTGACGACAAAACCACCGCACGCGGTGCGGTCACGCTCACGGTGGCTGTCATTGCCTACCCGCGCATCAGCAACCTTGATGAATTCCAGCCACTCAAAAATATTCCCGGCGTGCGCCTGTGCTGGGTGCGCTCACCGGCTGAACTGGCGGGGTTAGGGGCCACCGACTGGATCATCCTGCCCGGCTCCAAACACACCAGCGGCGACTTGGCCTGGCTACGCCAGCAGGGGCTGGACGCCGCTGTGGCTGCGCACGCACGCCGGGGCGGTGCCGTGCTGGGCGTGTGTGGCGGGCTGCAAATGCTGGGCGAGGCGCTGGTGGACCCCCACGGCATCGATGGCAATGCCCCCGGCTTGGGGCTGTTGCCCCTGGTGACTGTGTTTGACGCGGATAAAACCGTGCGTCACACGCAAGTTAGGTTCGATGCCGGCATGGCTCCGCCCACGCGGGTACCTGGCCCGGATATGGTTCATGTAGAGGCGCTCATCAGCCCCCCTTGGTCGGCCTTGGCGGGCGTCCAAGTGGCTGGCTACGAGATTCACCACGGTCAGACGCGGCAACACGCCGCCATGGCGCGTGCTGGTGACGTGGCCCAGGAGGTGCTGCCGGGCGGCCTGGCCTGGCAAAACCGCAACGGCAATGTGCTGGGCCTGTACTTGCACGGCCTTTTTGAAGACCCCACCGCGCTGCAAGCGCTGTTTGCACACCACCTCACGGGACCGGTACCCACACTGGACGCCGTGTTTGACGGTCTGGCTGACTTCATCGAACAACACTTTGAGCCGGGCGTTCTGTCGGCCCTGATCGCCTGAATTTCTTGCAACTCTTTAGCATTGACACCTCACCATGCCCACCCCCTTGCCCACCCTCATTGACCTTCGCACCGCCGCCCACACGCAGGCCTTGCAGCACAAGCTGGATAACAAAACCAAACCCCTGGGTTCGCTGGGTCGTCTGGAAGCGCTCGCCCTGCAACTGGGCGAGATTTTGGGGTCAACATCCCCCACGCTGGAGCAGCCTCAAATGGTGGTGTTCGCCGGAGACCACGGTTTGACGGCGCGCGGCATCTCGGCTTTTCCAAGTGACGTGAGCTGGCAGATGGTGGAAAACTTTTTGGCCGGAGGCGCAGCGGTGAGCGTGCTGGCACGGCAAAACGGCATCGCCCTGACGGTGGTGGACTGCGGCGTGAACCACGACTTTATGGCAGGTTTGCCGACGGGAACTCAGCGGCCGGGTCTGCTGGTGCGCAAGGTGGTCGGCGGTGAACAGGGCACGGCCGACTCATCCACCCAGAACGCCATGACGGCGGCGCAATGCCAGGCGGCGCTGCACAACGGCCAGGAAATCGTCAAATCCCTGCCGGGCAATGCCTTGTTGTTGGGCGAGATGGGCATTGGCAACACCTCGGCAGCCTCGCTGCTGCTGGCGCGTCTGGCCGGGCTGGAGATTGAGGTCTGCACCGGTGCAGGCACCGGTCTGGATGCGCCTGCGGTGCAACGCAAAACCGAGGTGCTACGCGAGGTGCTCGCCCGCCACCCGGATGCCCAAGCGCCGCTGGAGGCCTTGGCCGCGTTCGGCGGCTTCGAGATTGCCACCATGGTGGGCGCGGTGTTGCAAGCCGCCCATGAACGCCGGGTAGTCGTGGTCGATGGTTTCATCGCCACCTCGGCCGTGCTGGTGGCGCATGCGCTGCAACCGCTGGTGTTGCAGCGTTGTGTGTTTGCCCACCGCTCTGGCGAGCGTGGGCATGAGTTCATGTTGCAACACCTGGGGGTGCAGGCGTTGCTGGATTTGGGCTTGCGTTTGGGGGAGGGCTCGGGCGCGGCGCTGGCGTGGCCGCTGCTTCAATCCGCCTGTGCGATCCTGCGTGAGATGGCCAGTTTTGAGTCAGCTGGCGTGTCTGAAAAGTCGCAAGCCAGCGATGTACTGGCCTGACAAGCCGTCCGGGGCCCGCCCGCTCAACACCTCAGAGCGGCGTGACTTCCACCATGATTTCGTTGCGGCGAAACATCGGCAGGGTCCAGGGTGGGTCGTAACGCGCCAACTGCGGGCTGCCCATGCGTGTCATTTTCCTGGCCCCCACCCAGGCCAGCAGTTCGTCGGTGTGCTGCTGCACTCGGGCTTCGG
>JAUXQA010000001.1 GCA_030683195.1 Rhodoferax sp.
TCAAGAGCGAACCCATCGACAACGGTGGTGCCCAGATGACCTGGGAGGTTGCTGTGGAGCGTGAGGGCGCAACCAAGCCCGTGTGTGTGGCCGAGTCATTGGCGCGGCACTATCCCTGACCCCTGTTTTTGACAGCCTCAAGTGGACGGGGTTGCTGAAGCCGGGTTTCCAAAACCGTTTTGACGCCACGCCTCAAAAACAGTAACGGCCACTGCATTCGATAAATTCAGGCTGCGCTGGCCCGCCACCATAGGCAGTTTCAGCCCTTGCTCTGGCGCAAACGACTGGCGAACCACATCCGACAGGCCTTTGGTTTCAGAGCCAAACACCAGCCAGTCACCCGGCTCAAACGCCACGTCATAGACACCCCGGGTGGCGCGCGTGGTCAGTGCGAACAGACGGTCGGGCCTTGGTCGCTCTGTATCAAGAAAATCCTGCCAACTGGCGTGGCGTTTCAACTGGGTGTACTCGTGGTAGTCCAGTCCGGCGCGGCGCATGTGTTTGTCGTCCATGGAAAACCCCAGCGGCTCAATCAGGTGCAGGGTGCAGCCCGTGTTGGCCGCGAGGCGGATGACGTTACCCGTATTGGGCGGGATTTCGGGTTCGACAAGGACAATATGAAACATAGGCCTGCATTGTCCCCGGTCTGGCAGGTATCTTTTAATCGGTTCTTGCAATGACAATGCCCGTGATGTGCGCGGCACCGGCGGCCCGCAGCACCCGGGCCGCGGCAAAGATTGAGGCGCCGCTGGTCATGACGTCATCAATCAGAACCAACCGGGCGCCCTTGATTTTTTTCGCCAACAGGGGGTCAACCGCAAACGCGTCCTGCACACTGGCCAGCCGTTCTTTCCGGTTCAGTGAGCTTTGCGCTGGTGTGTCCTTGATGCGTAGCAGCACTCGTTCATCGGTTTTTTCCGGGCTGAGTTGCTTCGCAATCAGAAGGGCCTGGTTGTACCCTCTGGCCCGCAGTCGCGTGCGCGACAACGGCATCGGGATCACCAGCGTTGCCTCGTCCAGGGCCGGCTCTATCCAAGGTGTGCTGCGCAATAGCAGGGCAAACGACCTCGCGCGACCGGTATGGTTGTAAAACTTGAAGCCCACGATCAGGTCAGACCACGGAAAAGCATAGGGCACTGCGGCCAGGCAGATGTCGATTGGCGGGGCCTCTTTGAGGCAGGCGCCGCAACACAAGACACCGGTGGGCACGGGCAAAGCACAGGTCCTGCATCGCGGTTGTGGCTGGGCGAAATGGGCAACACAGTTTTCGCACACAGGTTGCGCCGGCCAGGCGTGGCACACCATGCACTGGCTGGGCAGTGCATGAATCACCCTGTTGATGACGCGACGAAGCATCAGATCAATATACTCTGACGCATTAAATCTCACGCCAAATGACCCAGTCGCCCCCCACCATCGATCCCTGCGCTGCCCGCCGCTGGCGGCACATGCCAGCCGCCCCGTCGCCGTGGCTGCACGAGGAGGTGGCTCGGCGCATGGAGGAGCGGCTCGAGTGGATCAAACTCCAGCCTGACCATTGGGTGCACTGGGCACCGGTGCAGGGCGGGCTTGAGGCGCATGCGCTTTTGACACGTCGGTACCCAGATGCAGGATGCTTTGTGGTGCAGGAGCAGGATGATCATCGGGCTTATTTTTCTCGCTCCACTGCAACACCCTGGTGGCGACCCAGTCGCTGGACGGCCAAGCCGACTCGTCTTGGTGCTCCACCGGAGGGTGCCAGTCAAATGGTGTGGGCCAATATGGCGCTGCACATGGCCGAAGACCCGCAAGCCTTGATTGCTCAATGGCATCGTGCCCTGGCTGTGGATGGTTTCCTGATGTTCTCTTGTCTGGGGCCGGATACCCTGCACGAGTTACGCAGCCTGTATGCATCCATGGGGTGGCCTGCGTTGTCGCATGAGTTTACGGACATGCACGATTGGGGAGACATGCTGGCGGCAGCAGGGTTTGCCGAACCGGTCATGGACATGGAGAGAATAACCCTGACGTTTGACACCCCTGAGCGCTTGCTGACGGAGTTACGCGGCTTGGGTCGCAACCTGCACCCAAAACGTTTTCCTGGCCTGCGTGGCCGGAAATGGCACTTGCAATTGCGCGAAGCTATTGCCCAAATGCCACTGCAGCTTACTTTTGAAGTCATTTATGGTCACGCTTTCAAGCCAGCGCCAAGATTGAATATGCGCGCAGAAACGGTGCTCTCATTGGCGCAAATGCGGGAGACTTTGAGCCAGCGTAAAACTTATCCCGTGGATTCTTGATTGATGGGCTTGACAAGTAAAATGACAGGCTGTGGGCTAGAATGTGTCCTCTTTACATTGGTGCGAGCTTATGTTTCGCGCAATCTCCAGTTATTTTTGTTGATTAATCGGGAAAAAGTTGTGTCAAACATGGTGTTTCGTTTTGCTACTGTGCAAGGTCAAAGCATTCACTGGTTTTTGCGCAAAAATTGCGCAATGACACCTGTTCAGTTGGGTTGGGCGTATGCGGGTATTTGCTGTGTTTCTTTGAGCATCGGGGTCATGTTTTGGTTGTCAGGTGCTTGGCTCATTTTGCCGCTGACAGCTCTCGAATTGATGGCTGTTGGTTTGGGTTTTTTAAGTTACGCCCGGCATGCTACTGACGGCGAGAAGATTTTTTTCAGAGACGACCATCTGGTTGTAGAGTTTGAGAACGCAGGGAAGTTGGAGCGGGCTGAATTTCGGCGCGAATGGGTTCGGGTAGAGCCAAAGTCTGGTGACAGGTCGTTGATACAGGTGTCCGGTCAAGGCAGGACAGTCCATGTTGGACGGTTTATTCGACCTGAGTTGCGCCCGATGCTGGCGAGAGAGATTCGGATGGTCCTGCGGGGCGTTTAATTGGTGCCGGGAAACGGCATTACGTACGGTTTATTTGAGGCAATGAAGAAGTGAACATGATTAAAAACATTTTCAACAAATTGGCGGGCACGTTTTTGACCGCAAGCGGTCTGGGCGTTGGTGTGGCCCACGCTGTCAATGATTTGCCTGGCGGGCCGGCTGTCAATCAGATGAACTTGCACCCTGCAGTTACTGGCATCGCTGTCGAGCAGGCTTGGCTTCATTGGTTCATGCTGATCGTTTGCACTGTCATTTTTGTCGCAGTGTTTGCAGTGATGTTCTATTCCATCTGGAAACACCGCAAATCCAAAGGGCACAAGGCGGCCAATTTTCACGAGTCAGTAACTGTTGAAATTGTCTGGACCATCGTTCCTTTTGTGATCGTGATTTTGATGGCCTTGCCGGCTACCAAAGTGGTTGTGGCCATGAAAGACACCACCAATGCAGACCTGACCATCAAGGCAACAGGCATGCAGTGGAAGTGGGGTTATGACTACATCAAGGGTGAAGGCGAAGGCATTGCTTTCATTTCTGCGCTGGATGCGTCGCACCGGGAAATGTCCAATAACGGTGGTCCGAAAGCAGGCACATCGGTTGATGACTACTTGTTACGCGTAGACAACCCGTTGGTTGTGCCCGTCAACAAGAAGGTCCGAATGATCACGACGTCGAACGATGTCATCCACGCTTGGATGATTCCGGCTTTTGGCGTCAAACAAGATGCCATTCCCGGTTTCGTACGTGACACATGGTTTCGCGCCGAAAAGTTGGGTGATTTCTATGGTCAATGCGCCGAGCTGTGCGGCAAGGAGCACGCTTATATGCCGATCCATGTGAAGGTGGTGTCGGCTGAAGATTACGCGGTCTGGGTGAGTGGCGAAATGAAGAAGCTGGCAGCGAAGGCAGATGATCCAACCAAAGTGTGGACTTCCGAAGAAATCTTTGCTCGGGGCGCAAAGGTTTATGCGGCTAACTGCGCTGCCTGTCACCAGCCTACTGGTATGGGCGCAGGACCCATCAAAGCTCTAGTTGGGTCGGCCGTGGTTTTGGACGCAGACGCCAGCAAGCAAATTGCGGTCATGTTGAATGGTCAGAACAACGGTGCCATGCCCGCATGGAAGCAACTCAGTGACACGGACATTGCAGCGGTCATCAGCTACACCAAAAATAACTGGACGAATAAAACTGGACAGTTGGTGCAGCCCGCAGCAATCACCGCCGCCCGCAAGTAAGCCTTGTTCGCTGAATTAGAAGTATTGATAAGGAAACCAAAATGAGTGCTGTTCTAGACCACCATGACCATGCCCATGACGACCACCACGGGCACGCGCCCACTGGATGGCGTCGATGGGTTTTCGCGACCAATCACAAAGACATTGGTACCTTGTACCTGTTGTTCAGCTTCACCATGCTGATGATTGGTGGCGTGTTGGCTCTTGGCATTCGTGCGGAGTTGTTTCAGCCTGGTTTGCAGTTGGTCAACCCGGAGTTGTTCAATCAGCTGACCACCATGCACGGCATCATCATGGTCTTCGGCGCCATCATGCCGGCTTTCGTGGGATTTGCTAACTGGATGATTCCCTTGCAAATCGGCGCTTCAGACATGGCCTTCGCGCGCATGAATAATTTCAGCTTCTGGCTGATGATTCCTGCGGCGCTGATGTTGTCGTCTTCCTTCTTCATGCCAGGCGGTGCTCCTGCAGCAGGTTGGACGCTGTATGCGCCGTTGACCTTGCAGATGGGTCCGTCAATGGATATTGCCATTTTTGCTCTGCACATTTTGGGTGCATCATCGATCATGGGCTCTATCAACATCATCGTGACCATCCTCAACATGCGCGCGCCCGGCATGACGTTGATGAAAATGCCGATGTTTTGCTGGACTTGGTTGATCACTGCTTACCTGTTGATTGCAGTGATGCCCGTGTTGGCAGGTGCGATCACCATGACCCTGACTGACCGACATTTCGGAACGAGTTTCTTTAATCCTGCCGGCGGTGGCGATCCTGTGATGTACCAGCACATTTTCTGGTTCTTTGGACACCCTGAGGTGTACATCATGATCTTGCCGGCCTTCGGCATCGTGAGCCAGATCATTCCTGCTTTTGCCCGCAAAAAACTTTTCGGTTACGCCTCCATGGTGTATGCGACATCCAGCATTGCGATTCTGTCTTTCATCGTCTGGGCGCATCACATGTTCACCACGGGCATGCCTGTGACCGGACAACTGTTTTTCATGTACGCCACGATGTTGATCGCTGTCCCCACTGCCGTGAAGATTTTCAACTGGAACGCCACCATGTGGCAAGGCTCCATGACTTTTGAGACGCCCATGCTGTTTGCAGTCGGCTTTATCTTTGTATTCACGATGGGTGGCTTCACAGGTCTTATTCTGGCCATGGCACCCATTGACATCCAGGTGCAAGATACCTACTACGTGGTTGCACACTTTCACTATGTTTTGGTGGCGGGTTCCTTGTTTGCGATGTTTGCCGGTGCTTACTACTGGTTTCCCAAGTGGACTGGTGTCATGTACAGCGAGACCCGCGGCCGTATCCACTTCTGGTGGTCACTGATTTCCTTTAATGTGACGTTTTTCCCGATGCACTTTTTGGGTCTGGCTGGCATGCCCCGTCGCTACGCTGATTACCCGATGCAGTTTGCTGACTTCAACATGCTTGCATCAATCGGCGCGTTTTTCTTTGGATTCGCCCAAGTCTATTTCTTTGTCTTCATTGTCTTGCCGGGCATGATGGGTAAAGGTGAGAAAGCCTCAGCCAAGCCATGGGATGGTGCCGAAGGCCTAGAGTGGGAAGTAGCGTCACCAGCACCTTTCCACACCTTTGAGACACCACCCAAGCTGAACGCTGACGCCAACAAAATTGTTGCTTAAACCGGAGATTGACCGACATGACACCCACGCAAAAAAAGTCTAATCGACGCACTGGCCTGATATTGGCCTCTGTTGCTTTGGTTTTTTTTGTCGGATTTGTGGCCAGAATGGTTCTGGTGAATGGTTAAGCCATGAACTTGAAACGTGAAAACTTCCGGATGGTGAGCAAGTTGGCGGTGATCGCTGTCGGCATGTTCGCCTTCGGGTACGCATTGGTGCCTATTTACAAGGCTATCTGCGAAATGACAGGTATCAACATCCTGTCTTTGGGCGAACGAAATATTCCGGGTGCAAAGGCAACGATGCCGGCCAACACCCAGGTAGACGCCAGCCGTACTATCACGGTTGAGTTCGATGCCAATTCGCGTGGACCTTGGGAGTTCAAGCCTGCCCAGCGGTCGATCCAGGTTCACCCCGGTGAAATGGCCACGGTCATGTACGAGTTTAAAAATGTGCAGAATCGGGCCATGTCCGCACAAGCTATTCCGAGTTATGCGCCCATGCAGGCAAGTACACACTTCAATAAACTGGAGTGCTTTTGCTTCAATCAGTACACACTGCTGCCGGGTGAGAAGAAATCCTGGCCAGTGGTGTTTGTAATTGATCCCAAGCTCTCAAAGGATGTCAAGACAATTACCTTGTCCTATACTTTCTTCGAAGTTGGTGGCAAAACGCCAGCAGCGCCGGTTGCGGATGCGAAAGCTGTGGTGCCTTCAATTGAGGCGGGTTCATGACCGAACCTGCTGGCAATGCCAGAAAATCTGTGATCGCATCTTTTTTGCGGACGATCAAGATGGTTTTGTGGGGATTTTTAGGCATTCGAAAAGGCAGTGACTGGCAAGAAGATGCGCAAAAAACCAATCCTTTTCACATTATTGTGGTGGGTATCGTTGGTGTTATTTTGTTGATTGTTGGTTTGATGGTGCTGGTGAAGTGGGTTGTGCCAACCTGATTCATGGGCGAAAAATTAAAAATTGAAGTGTCAGAAGCGAATTGGAAAGATTGGAGCTGAAATGAGTTCAACAACACACGGTTCGACACCGTATTATTTTGTCCCTGGCCCCTCGCGACATCCCGCGATGGCAGCGTTGGGGATGTTCTTTGTACTATTGGGCGCGAGCCAGTGGATCAATGGCACCGACTGGGGTAAATGGTCGCTTGCGTTTGGAATGGCTTTGTTCCTGGGTGTGCTTTATCAGTGGTTCAAGGAAGCCATACATGAAAGTGAAACAGGTCAGTACGGGCACAAGATTGACTTGTCGTTCCGCTGGAGCATGAGTTGGTTCATTTTTTCGGAAGTCATGTTTTTTGGCGCCTTCTTCACCGCACTTTGGTGGGCACGGTCGCATTCGATGCCGGCCTTGGGTAACCTTGAGAACGCATTGTTGTGGCCCGATTTCAAGGCGGTCTGGCCCAGCATGGCCGCAGGTGTGACTGGTTCGCCGGCTGGCATTGTTGAGCCCTTCAGCACGATGACACCGTTTTGGTTGCCAACCATCAACACGGCATTGCTGCTGACATCAGGCGTCACACTGACCATCGCGCACCATGCTCTGATTGCGGGCAACCGGGGCCGTACCATTGCGTTCATGTGGATGACCGTGATCCTGGGCACCACTTTCCTGGGTGTGCAAGGATACGAATATTTCCATGCCTACAGCGATTTGAATTTGAAGATGACCTCAGGTGTCTTTGGATCGACTTTTTACATGCTGACTGGTTTCCATGGTTTCCACGTGTTCGTCGGTATGTTGATGTTGCTGTTCATCACGCTGCGCTTGCAGAAGGGGCATTTCACACCTGAACGCCACTTTGGTTTCGAGGGTGCCGCATGGTACTGGCATTTTGTGGACGTGGTATGGCTGGGTCTGTACGTACTGATTTATTGGTTTTGAGATTGCCTCGAAAGTAAAAAAAGGCACCGCGCGCGGTGCCTTTTTTTACTTTCGAGGCAATCTCAAAACCAATAAATCAGT
>JAUXQA010000002.1 GCA_030683195.1 Rhodoferax sp.
AAAACGACTGAGTCGACTTCCAAGGTTCTGGTGATAGACGACAGCAACACCATCCGACGCAGTGCCGAGATATTCCTGAAGCAAGGCGGTCACGAGGTCATGCTTGCGGAGGATGGCTTCGATGCACTTGCAAAGGTCAGCGATTACCAGCCTGATCTTATTTTTTGCGACATCCTCATGCCTCGTCTGGACGGCTACCAGACCTGTGCGATTATCAAGCGCAACCCGAAATTTTCCGGGGTTCCCATTGTGATGCTGTCCTCCAAGGATGGTGTTTTCGACAAAGCGCGCGGCCGGATGGTTGGCGCGCAGGACTATTTGACAAAACCGTTCACCAAAGACCAGTTGCTGCAGGCAATTCAACAGTTCGGCAGAACGACGCAAGGAGTTAATTGATGGCTATTCAAAAAGTGTTGATCGTGGACGATTCAAAAACCGAGTTGATGTACCTGACCGACTTATTGCAGAAAAAGGGTATGTCTGTGCGCACAGCCGAGGGCGCTGAAGAAGCCTTCAAGCGCTTGACCGAAGAAAAGCCCGATCTGATTCTCATGGACGTGGTCATGCCGGGTCAAAACGGGTTTCAGCTGACCCGGGCCATCAACCGCTCGTCTGATTACGCAGACATCCCGATCATTCTTTGCACCAGCAAGAGTCTCGAGACCGACCGGGTTTGGGGCATGCGCCAGGGGGCGCGTGACTACATCACCAAGCCAGTTGATCCGGTTGAACTGTTCACCAAGATCAAGGCTTTGGGCTGATAGCGCCGAGCTCCCATGGCAAATCGCGAAGCTCTCCGAGAACTCCAGACCCGCTTGGCGAGTCGACTTCAAGCGGCCCGCTCCGAAGGGGTGTCCGCTGCTTGGCTGGCGGTCAGCGCGGGTGGTGAGAACTACCTGTTTCCGCTGGTGCAGTCCGGCGAGATTTTCCCGTTGGCCAATATTCAAGCCGTTCCCTACTCCCGCCCCTGGTTCATGGGCGTCATGAATCTCCGGGGTGGCCTCTTTGGCGTGGTTGATCTTGCCAGTTTTCTGGGTGATGGCACCTTGCGCGCGCGCACTGAGCAGTCTTTGGCAGAGTCGAGCGTGGTGACTTTTAATGTCGCGCTGGACATCAATTGCGCGCTGATGGTCGATGGTCTGGCGGGTTTGCGCAAAGCCGATGCATTTACCAGCGCTTACGCACCTGCTGCCGGTTCCCCGAGTTGTTTTGGCAACCGGTTCGCTGACCTCAACGGAGTGCACTGGCAGGAAATCAACCTGCGGGCTTTGGCCCAGACACCCGAGTTTCTGAGCATCAGTGCTTAAGTTTTTTCTTTAAGGTTTCATCATGTCCGTCGTCGAACAACTGAAAAATCTGTTTTCCAAAAAGGAGCCTGACTCCGATATGGATTCCCGGTTGAGTCTAGGTATGCCAGACGCCGGGCTTGATCCGATGGCCACGGTGCAAATGCAGGACAGTGCCGCTTATGCTTCGGCGGCCGAGGTCCGAATGGCCTCGCCCAAGGAGGCCCCAAAGGTATTGGGTGATCAGATCACGCTGCCCGTGCTGGGGGCTGGAACCGTGGTGCAGCATCAGCGGCGGCTTTCGACGCTTTTGGGCCTGTCCCTGGTGGTTTTGGCGGTTGTCACCGTTTTTGCGTTGAACCAGACTGACAAGGTCGCTCAGCAGTTGGGTGCGACGGGGCAGTCGTTGATGCAGTCGCAGCGGTTGGCCAAGTCGGTCTCTCAGGCTTTGGTGGGTGCTGCCCAGGCTTTTCCAGACGTCTCCGAGAGTTCTGGCGTGCTGGCCTCGTCGGTTCGCGGCCTCAAAGACGGCGACGCGGCGATGAGCTTGAGCGCATTGAGTGAAGGCTATTTGCCCGAGCTTGAGAAAATCACGCCGCTGGTGGAGCGTGCTGAAAAGAATGCGGCCATCGTGATGGCGCAACAGAAAATTTTGACGCAGGTCGGTTCCGCGCTTCGGCTGATCAATCGGCAGTCGTCGGACCTGCTGGAAATCGCTGAGACGGTGTCCTCTCTCAAACTCCAGCAGAACGCGGCTTCCACCGAGATATCTGCGGCGGGTCAGTTGGTCATGTTGACTCAGCGAATTGGCAAATCGTCCAACGAATTCCTGACCGTCGAAGGCGTGAGCCCCGAAGCCGTGTTCTTGTTGGGTAAAGATCTGAATTCTTTCCGCGAAATCGCGCAAGGCATGCTGGACGGCAGCCCGGAACTGCGTTTGATTGCGACCAAAGACCCGCAAACACGTGAGCAGTTGCAGGCATTGATCGCTCTGTTCGAAGAAACCCGGACGCAAGCCGGCGCTATTTTGGGCAATCTGCAGGGACTTGTCTCTGCTCGGGAAGCCCAGTCCTCGATCATTGCCGATAGTGAACCCCTGCGTCGCAACCTGGAGGAACTGCAGGTGAAGCTCTCATCACGCACTGGTTTGGGTGCCACTGCGCTGGCATCTCTGGCGGGTGCGGCCTTGTTTGCCTTGTTGTGTGCGGTGGGTCTGTCGTATGTTCAATTGCTTGACAGTCGCAAGCGTCAGTCCGCAACCGATGACCAACTGCAGGATGCCGAGCGCCAGGAGCAGGAAGCCAAGCGGGTGAACGATGCCAATCAAGCGGCTATTTTGAGGCTGATGAACGAGTTGCAGACGGTTGCGGAGGGCGATTTGACCCAGGAAGCGACGGTGACCGAGGACATTACCGGCGCCATTGCCGACTCCGTGAACTACACGGTTGAAGAGTTGCGCTCCCTGGTGGGCAACGTGCAAAGTACGGTAGCCCGGGTGGCTCAAACCACGGCAGAGGTGGACACCACGTCGACCGAACTGCTGGCGGCGTCCAATGAGCAACTGCACGAAATTCGGGAGACCGGGCGTTCGGTTGTGGACATGGCGTCACGAATCAATGAGGTCTCTGTTCAGGCGCAAGAGTCAGCTGCGGTGGCCCGCCAGTCGCTGCAAGCGGCTGAGGTGGGTTTGCAGGCAGTGCAAAACGCTATTGGCGGTATGAATTCGATCCGGGACCAGATCCAGGAAACCTCAAAACGAATCAAGCGCCTGGGTGAGTCGTCCCAGGAGATTGGTGAAATTACCGAACTGATCTCGGACATTACCGAGCAGACCAACGTGCTGGCGCTCAATGCGGCCATTCAAGCGGCGTCGGCCGGTGAAGCGGGTCGGGGCTTCTCGGTGGTGG
>JAUXQA010000008.1 GCA_030683195.1 Rhodoferax sp.
GACAAGATGACCAAGTTGACCGAAAAGTTGGGCGAACAGATGGCTAAGGGCGCAGAGCTGGATGCGTTGATCCGGCAGAAGCTTGGGGGGCTGGGGTATGAGTTCTGATGAGCTCGTTTCCCCAATTCCTTGCCCTGCGGCGTGGCCACTGGCGCATCTAAAAACAATCTCAAAGAAGATTGGGTCTGGTGCCACGCCATCGGGGGGGCAGGCGGCCTATCAGGGCTCTCGTACTAACTTCGCCTTAGTGAGAAGCCAGAATGTTTGCGATCGTTCCTTTTCTGAATCGGGATTGGCGTTTATTTCCGACGATCAAGCGTCGGGACTAAAAGGTGTTCGACTAGAAGAAGAAGACTTACTTCTGAATATCACTGGTGATGGCGTTACCTTTGGACGCGCATGCATGGTGCCACCCTCTGTGCTACCGGCATGCGTTAATCAACACGTATCAATCATTCGACTAGATCGCCATAAGGCCGATCCGGGTTACGTGCTTAGCTACCTCACACACCCTGCTGTTAAGGGGTATATTGAGGCGTTCAACGCAGGCGGTTCTCGTCGCGCAATAACAAAGGCGCATATCGAGTCTTTCGTTGTTCCACTTCCCCCACTTAGTACCCAAACGACCATCGCACAGATGTTGTCGACTCTTGACGACCGCATCGTCCTCCTGCGCGAAACTAACGCCACGCTGGAATCCACCGCCCAGGCGCTGTTCAAGTCGTGGTTTGTCGATTTCGACGCCGTGCGCGCCAAAATGGAAGGCCGCGCGCCCGAAGGCATGGACGAGGCCACTGCGGCGCTGTTTCCTGATGCGCTGGAAGAGTCAGAGTTGGGGTTGGTGCCGAAGGGGTGGCGGGTTGGAACACTTGGCGAGCACACGAGCTACCTCAATCGGGGAATTTCGCCCAAATACATTGAGGATGGCGGCATTGTTGTTATCAATCAGAAGTGCATTCGCGATTTCTCTCTGGACTTGAGCAAAGCCCGCCGCCATGATCCAGCGCAACGCAAAGTTGATGGTCGCGAGTTGCTGAAAGGCGATATTTTGGTGAACTCAACTGGTGTTGGAACGCTTGGGCGTGTCGCGCAAGTACTCTCGCTGACAAGTCCCGCAATTGTTGATTCGCACGTCACGGTGATTCGCGCAGGTACTGCGCTTACATGGAATTACCTCGGGCTTTTGGTTATGCGCAGGCAGTCAGAAATTGAAGGCATGGGTGAAGGCTCTACCGGGCAGACTGAACTGAGCCGAGGAAAACTGGCTGCTCTCAAACTGCTTATTCCATCGGCATCAGTGCTGCGGGAATTCGATGATGTTGTCTTGCCATTGCGTGAGCGCTTTTCGGCAAACCAGACGCAAGCCCAAACTCTAGCCGCCCTCCGCGACACCCTGCTCCCGCGCCTGATCTCGGGCCAGTTGCGGCTGCCGGAGGCCCAATCTCAACTGGAGGATGCACTTTCATGACACAACCGCTTGGCAAACTGGAGCGCATTCCGCTGCGCAAGGCATGGGCCCATGAGGCGGGAGAGTTCACGCCGTGGCTGGCGCAGGCTAACAACTTGACGCTGCTGGCCGAGTCGCTGGGGCTGGGTGAGTTGGAGCTGGTGGGCACGGAGCATCCGGTGGGCGATTTCAAGGTGGACATTCTGTGTACCGACGATGGTGGCAAGGTCATCCTCGAAAACCAGTTGGAGAAGACCAACCACACCCACTTGGGGCAGATATTGACGTATGCGGCGGGTGTGGGCGCACGCAAGGTGGTTTGGCTGGCCGAGTCTTTTCGTACAGAGCATGTGGCTGCACTGGAGTTTTTGAACCAGCACACCACCGATGAGCTGGACTTTTTTGCGGTGGAGATTGAGCTGTGGCGTATTGGCGAATCGCCCATGGCGCCGAGAGTCAATGTGGTGG
>JAUXQA010000020.1 GCA_030683195.1 Rhodoferax sp.
CGCCGAGTCAGCAACTGTGCCTTGAATGGAGCGGTGAGGGTGTGTGTCATGGACGGTGTCTCCGGGTTGTAAATTTTCATCATGCGCGCGCTGGACGCCTGCGTGTTTGACGAGGGTCAAGTCTTGGCCGCTGGCGCAAGGTGCCGGCCTGGTGGGGCCATCGGTCATAATCCCGCCCATGCAAATCCTGCGCAACGCCCACCTTCTTGCCCGCTTCGTGCTGGTGTGGTTTGCGTTGTCTCTGGGGGTTGCGGTGGCATCGCCGATCGTGAATCCCCAAAACTTCGAGCTGATCTGCTCCAGCGCCGGGGTCATGAAGTTGGTTGTCCAGACGGATGACGGCGCGAAAGCAGTATCCGGCCAAATGCTGGATTGTCCTTTGTGCGCTACCGGCGGTGCTCCGCCGCCGTCGTTTCAGGTCAAGTTCGAGCCTCTCTCGCCGCTGGGTCATGTGCTGCAAAGCATTCCTTCGGCCATCATGGCGGCGCTCACCGCCGCACCGCCGCCTGCTCGCGGGCCGCCGACTTTCTTCTGAACTATTGAATTCATAGCACTTCACGCCCTTTGAACAAGGGCTTGAGGTGTATTTAGTTGATATTTCTGGAGATTTTCCGATGCGGAAGAATCGTATTACCTTGGCGCTGGCCGCCGTTTTTCCTCTGGCTTTTTCAATGACGGCGCAGGCGCAGTCAACCACCCCCTTGTCGGCTGACGCCCCAGTCAAATCCCTGGGCATGGTCACCATCACCGGTGGTGCGCCCACGTCGTTGCCCACCCAGATTCCGACCACCATCGAGGGCATCACCCGCGAGCAGATCGAACAAGCCATCAATGCCACCGACAGCGAAGACGCCCTGAAATACTTTCCAAGTCTGCTGGTGCGCAAGCGCTACATTGGCGATTACAACCACGCGGTCTTGTCAAGTCGCGCCTCGGGCACCGGCAACAGCGCGCGCTCGGCGGTTTATGCCGATGGCATCTTGCTATCCAACTACTTGGGCAACGGCGCCACCTTTGCTCCGCGCTGGGGTCTGGTGACCCCGGAAGAGGTGGCGCGTGTCGATGTCATGTATGGCCCCTTTTCGGTCGCGTATCCCGGCAACTCGGTGGGTGCGGTGGTCGATTACGTCACCCGAATGCCGACGCAGTTTGAGGCGCACGCCAAAGTCGGCTACGTGTCGCAGCCGTTTGCGCTGTACAACACCGATGCCACTTTTAGAGCCCTGCAAACCAGTGCGTCCTTAGGGAACAAAGGCGGCGACTGGTCATGGTTCCTGAACGTTAATCACACCGACAGCCAGGGGCAGCCACAGACCTTTCCCACCCGCTTGCTCAGTGCAGGGGCGGCGGGCTCGGCGGGCACCGCCGTCACTGGCGCAGTGCCTGAAAAGAACAATACCAACGCACCCATTTATATTGTGGGAACGGGCACCCAGTACCACACGATTCAGGACCATTTCAAGGCCAAACTGGCCTATGACATCACCTCGACCATACGGGTCAACTACACCTTGGGCCTGTGGCAAAACAGTTCTGAAGGCCGTCCGGTTTCGTATTTGCGTAACGCCGCCGGACAGCCGGTTTACAGCGGTGCGATCAACCTCAATGGACGAGCCTTTACCGGTGCCCAAGCCCTCACGGGGGGTGACTTCCCTCTTACCAATGAAAGCCTGAGTCACATCATTCACGGCCTCTCGGTCAAAAGTCGCACACAGGGCACCTGGGACTGGGAGGTGGCCGCCAGTTTGTACGACTACGTCAAAGATGAGCGGCGTCAGAATGGCTCGGGCAACACCTTGCCAACGGCTGCCACCGGTGGTGCAGGCACGCTTTTCGATGGCAGCGGCACGGGCTGGAACACCCTGGCCCTCAAGGGCGTTTGGCGTCCCCAAGGCATTGCCGGCGCACATCTGGTGGATTTCGGGCTAACGCAAGACAGCTACACACTGAAAAATCGCACATCCAGCATCAGCGGCAATTGGCTCAGCGACGGCGCTGGTGCGCTGACCAATGAGGTGGGAGGAAAAACCGTGTTGCGCAGTCTCTACGCCCAGGACGCCTGGACGTTTGATCCCCGCTGGAAAGCCGTGCTGGGTGCGCGAGTTGAAAACTGGAGCGCCTCCAACGGCGTGACCACCTTCGCCCCAGGCAACGCGGCCAATGCGCTGTACCCCAGCCGCAGCGAAGACTTTGTATCGCCCAAAGCCGCCTTGTCCTTTCAATGGACAAATGACACCGTTCTCAAGGCCTCTACCGGCCGTGCGGTGCGTATGCCCACCGTGTCGGAGTTGTACGGTGCGACCTCCACCACAAACTCACAGTACATCAATGATCCCAACCTGAAGCCCGAGAAGTCGTGGACGACTGAACTGACTGCAGAAAAAGACCTGGGTAACGGCGCGGTGCGAGTCACCTTCTTCACCGAGGACACGCGCGATTCGTTGTATTCACAGACAACCCTGGATCCCATCGCCAATCGCAATATCAGCCGCGTGCAGAACATCGGGCGCATCAAGACCAATGGCCTGGAAGTGGCTTACAGCGGGTTTGACGTGGTCAAAAAAGGGCTGGACCTCTCGGGCAGCGTGACCTATGCCGACTCCCTCATCAAGGAAAACAACGGCTTTGTGGCCGTGGCGGGTGACACGCTGGGCAAGCAGCAGCCCAACATTCCCAAGTGGCGTGCGACCGCCCTCGCCAGCTACCGTATTGACTCGCACTGGAGCACGTCACTGGGTGTGCGCTACAGCGGAGCTCAGTTCCGCACCCTCAACAATGCGGACATCAATGGCTACACCTACCAGGGCGTGAGCCGCTACTTCACCACCGATGTACGGGTGCGCTACGTGGTTAACAAGCAGTGGAGCGCGGCGGTGGGCATCGACAACCTGAACAATTACCAGTACTGGAACTTTCACCCTTATCCGCAACGCAGCTATGTGGCTGAGTTGAAGTTTGACCTGTAAACCGGCGGGGCCCAGCCCCTTTTTGAAAAACACCATGAAAATACGATTTGCTACTAAATTAATAGTTGCCTGTGCAATATTCACGTCGGCTACAGCCTCTTTTGCTCATATTGTGCTCGGCGAGCCCGCTGCGCTGGCCTCCACCAGCTACCGCGCCACCTTGCGGGTGGGCCACGGCTGTGAAGGCTCGCCGATCACAGCGCTGAGGGTCACGCTGCCCGCGGGCTTCAAGGGGGCCAAGCCCATGCCCAAAGTCGGGTGGCAGCTGTCCATCAAGACCGCCCGCTTGGCCAAGCCCTATGACAGCCACGGCAAAACCATCACCGACGATGTGAGCGAAATCACCTGGACAGCCACCGCCAAAGAGCATTGGTTGCTTGATGCCTACTACGATGAGTTTGTGCTGCGCGGCGGTTTGCCGGCTGCAGCCGGCCCGATGTGGTTCAAGGTATTGCAAACCTGTGAAAAAGGCAGCATTGACTGGGCGGAGGTGCCGGCAACAGGCGCCTCCACCAAAGGCCTGAAGTTCCCGGCAGCCCTGCTGGAGATCATCGAATCCGGCGCTGTTGGGCACCAGCATTGATATTTTTGTTAGTTGATTGACTTAGGAGCATTCCATGAAATTGAAAACACTCGCCCTCATCGCCACGCTGGCTTGCAGCGCCGTTCACGCCCAAACCGTGGAGGTCAAAGACGCCTGGGCCCGCACGAGCGTGCAAGGCCAAAAAGCCACCGGTGCCTTCATGAAAATTACCGCCAAAGACGGTGCCAAGCTGGTGAGCGCCTCGTCCCCCGTGGCCGGCGTGACCGAAGTCCATGAAATGAAAATGGACGGTGACGTCATGAAAATGCGGGCCGTACCGGGTGGGCTGGACCTGCCAGCCGGCAAAACCGTAGAACTCAAGCCCGGTGGTTTCCACGTCATGCTGATGGACTTGAAAACCGCGTTGCCCAAAGACACGACGGTGCCACTGACCCTGGTGTTCAAGGATGCCAAGGGCGTGGAAAGCAAGATGGAGCTGACCGTGCCCGTGGCCGCCATGGCGCCTGGCGCCAAGATGGACGGTAAACCCGCCATGAACCACGGCAAGCATTAAGTTCCCCAGACCGCGACAAGTCCCCGCGCCCATTGCCCCGCCTGCCCATGGCTTTCACATCGACCTTCAACTCGCTTCGCCGCACCTTGGTGGTTTGGCTGGCCGTGTGGATTGCGGTGTTTGGCGCGCTGGCGCCGACGGTGTCGCACGCGGTGGCGTGGTCGCAAGGGGGTGGTGCGCCGTGGACTGAAGTGTGCACGGACGCCGGCATGCGCTGGGTGGACCCCACCACCGGCCAAACCTCCACGGACTCCCCTGACGGGCAGGAGTCCTCGCCTTCACTGGTTCATTGCCCGTTTTGCCTGCTATTCACAGATCGTGTCGCGCCTGCGCCGCATGCTTTGGTTCACCTCTTCGCCATGTCAGGCGAACAAGAGGCGCCCACGATCCGGCAGGTGTTTTTATACCTCACCTACTTTGCGCCCACACCGCCGCCGCGCGGGCCACCTGCTTTCTCCTGAACTATTGAATTCGTAGCGCCTTGCCGTTGTTAATCGCCGGCTAGAGGTCTTTTTGATCAGATATCAGGGGTTATTTTTTGAATCACGTTTCAACGCGAATCCGCGCATTCGCTGGTCTTTTGCGCGCCGGTTTGGTCGCCCTGTGTGTGGTTTCCGGTGCCGCTCACGCTCACGGGGTGAGTCAAGGCAATTTGTTGCTGGACCACCCTTACGCGGTTCCCAGTCTGGCTGGTGTGAACAACGGTGCGGCTTACCTGCGGGGTATCAAAAACCGGGGTGATCAGGCCGACCGCTTGCTCAGTGCCAGCAGTCCCATCGCCGCGCGAGTGGAGTTGCACCGCTCGGTGCTGGACGGCGGCGTGATGCGCATGCGCGCGGTGCCTGCCATTGACTTGCCACCCCAAACCGTCACCCCGCTGCGCCACAGCGGCGAATACCACCTGATGCTGATTGATTTGAAACAACCGTTGAAAGACGGCGACCGCTTCGATCTGACCCTGAATTTCGAACGCGCAGGCACCCAAACCGTCAAGGTCTGGGTGCAAACACCGCGGGATGCCTCCCGCAATCAGCACAGCCATTAACTTTTTATCTCAGCATTTATCCAAAATGACAACATCTCTCAAACGCACCTCCCTCGCCATCAGCCTCATGGCTGCAGCCGTTCTCGCCGCTTGCGGTGGCGGCGGTAGCGACGCCGTGGTGGCCCCGGCTGCGGACAAACTGGTCAGCATCAACTTTGCAGCGCTCAATGGCGCCACACCCGTCAAATGCGGGACCGCACTCAGCGGCATGGGCAGCACGGGTGCCTCTGCCAATGTGCAAGATTTGCGCTTCTACATCACCAAGCTGGCGCTGGTCAATGACAAGGGCGTGGCCGTGCCGGTCAAGCTCGACAGCAACGTCTGGCAACTCACCCAAGGCACCGAGACCGTCTCGTTGATTGACCTGGAAGACGCCACAGGCGCCTGTGCCACCGCCACCAATACAGCGGCCACCAACGCGGTCATTACCGGGTCGGTGCCGGCAGGAACCTATGTTGGCCTGAGCGCCACCATGGGCGTTCCCAGCACGATGAACCACAGTGCCATCACCGGCGGCGTGGCGCCACTGGACATTGCTGCAACCGCGTGGAGCTGGCAGTCGGGACGCAAGTTCGCCAAGATCGAACTCAACCCCGTGGGCGGCATCGTGAAAACCGTGGCGGCCACCGCTACCTCACCGGCCGTCACCAGCACCATCAACACCTTCAACTTTCATCTGGGTTCCACCGGTTGCGCAGCCAAGGTAGATGCAGCCGGCGTGGCGGTGAAAGATGCCGCAGGCAATGCCACCTACACCTGCAGCAACCCCAATCTGATGGACTTCAGCCTGGCCAGCTTTGACGCCACCACGCAAAAAGTGGTGCTGGATGTGGGGCAGTTGTTCAAAACCACCAACATCACCCAGGAAAACGGCGGCGCGGCGGGCTGCATGTCGGGCGCGACCGATCCCGAGTGCCCCACCATGTTCACTGAACTCCAGGTGACCCTTGGCAGTGGCTCCAATGGCCTGCCCATCAGCGGTGGTGCGGCACAAAAAATCTTCAAGGCCGCAGCCAAATGAAGTGGCTTCACCGTCGTTTCGTCTTGAAGCTGTCGGTGGCTGGCGCCCTCTTTGGGGCGCTGGCTGGCGTGCTGGGCCTGCCCGGTTGTGGCGGGGGCGGGGTGTCGGTGACCGACACGCTGGCTTCGGTGCCCAGCGCGAGCTGGCGCTGGGCGTTGCCGGCGGGGTTTCCGGTGCCAGCCGTGCCGGGTGACAACCCCATGAGCGAGGCCAAGGTGGATCTGGGCCGGTATCTGTTTTACGACAAGCGCCTTTCGGGCAACGGCACGCAGGCCTGTTCAAGCTGTCATTTTCAGGACAAAGCCTTTACCGATGGCTTTGCAGTCTCCCGGGGTTCCACCGGCCAATTTACCCACCGCAGTGCGCAGAGCCTGGTCAATGTGGCTTACAGCCCGACGCTCACCTGGGCCAACCCCTCATTGCTGACGCTGGAAAAGCAGATGGAGGTACCGCTGTTCAGTGAAGACCCGGTGGAGATGGGCCTGAACGACAGCAACAAGGCGCAGGTGCTGCAGCGTGTGGCCGATTTGCCCCTGTACCAGCAAAAATTTGCAGCGGCTTTTGCCGGGAAAGGCAGCCCTATCAGCTGGGGCAATGTCATCCAGGCGATTGCGAGCTTTCAGCGCACATTGATCAGTGGCAACAGCAAGTACGACCAGTTCACCGCAGGCAAAGTAGCCCTGACAGCCACCGAACAGCGCGGCATGGATTTGTTTTTTGGCGAGAAAGCCGAGTGCTTTCATTGCCATGGCAGCTTCAATTTCAACGACCAAGTGGTGCACGCCAGTACCCGCGTGCTGGAAAAGCCGTTCAGCAACACCGGGCTGTACAACATCGGTGGCACAGGGGCGTTTCCCGAGCACAACCGGGGTGTGTTCGAGCTGAGCGGCTTGCCCAAAGACATGGGCATGTTCCGCGCGCCCAGTTTGCGCAATGTGGAGGTCACCGCGCCCTACACCCACGACGGGAGCGTCAAGTCGCTCGAAGCCATGCTGGACATCTACGCCGCCGGTGGCCGCAACATCATCAGCGGACCCCATGCGGGTGATGGGCGGCTGAACCCCCTGAAAAGTGACCTGGTCACGCTCATCAGTCTCAACGCGCAAGAAAAAGCCGACATCGTCGCTTTCCTCAAAACCCTGACCGACCATGAATTCCTCACCAATGCCAAACAGTCTGACCCGTTCAAGAGCCCTTGACCGCCCCGCCGTGTGGCTGGCGCTTGCCGCCCTGGGGCTGTCGCTGGCCAACCCCGCCCATGCCCATGGCGACATGGCCAGTGCCGTACCCGACGAGCCGGGGGTTCGCATGGGGCTGTCGGCCGCGGTGTCTTATATCGACGCCAGCAAGCCACTGCCTTCCGCCCGGCTGGCGGGCTATGTGATACAGGGCGACCCTGGCCTGGACCGCCGTGGTGGATGTTGGCTGGCGGCTGAACAAGACTCTGGGCGCCAACTTGGCGGTCGGCCAGCATGACAGTGATCCCGCTCACATCGAGGCGGCCTGGCTGCAGGGCCGGTGGCAGTTCTCCCGGGATGACTGGCTGCTCACCGTGGGCCGCCAAAAGCCGGAGCTGGGTGCCGTCATGACCCCGGCGGGCCACATGGATCGCTTTGCGCTGGTGCCGCTGGCCAAACACATGGCTGTGAATGGTGACTGGATCGACGACGGTGTGCAACTGGGCTGGCGCCGCGAAGGGCCTGAACAGCGCTGGTCGGTGAATGCCGGTTTGTGGAACGGCCAGGTGTTTCCTGGGGCGCGCTCTGGTGCTGTGGTGCCCGCGCTGCATGCAGGGTGGCAGGGTGGCGATTGGGCTGTGGACGGTTTTGTGGCCCGGTTTGACGCCCAGGGCCGTGGCGCCCAAATCAACAGCAGCACTGGCGCGCACTCGCATACCGCACCGGTCTGTGATGCCTTGCTCAAGCAGATCGTGTGCTTTGACGGCCGTTCCAACTTGGCAGGGTTGAGCGCCCGCTGGGACAGCCATCAGTGGCCCGTGAGCGTGTCGGCAGCGGGCTGGATGCGTCGCGATTCAGGCGACCTGTATTCCGCCAATGGCAGTGGCCAATACAGCGGCAACAACACCGGGGGGTGGGTGGATGCGGTCTGGCGCTTTCACCCCAAGGCCGAGTGGGGGGTGCGCACCGAACGCCTGGTGGCTGATCATCGTCTTAGCGGCGCCGGCACCACCCTGCTGGCCACCGAGGCTGGCTTCAATGCCTACCAACCCGCCCGCCGAACGGCGTGGATGCTGGGCTACAGCCCCACCGACACAGTTGACCTGCGGCTGGAGGCCGGCAGGGAGTCCGTGGCCGGGATCGACGCCCGTTTTGTCGTGCTGCGCCTGGTGGCCCGCCTGGACTTCTTGTTTGCCGGGGGCAAGCCATGATGCCGGCAACGGGTTTGCAGCTCACCGCCGGGTGCGGAAACTGCAAGGCGCTGGCCACGTGTTGATTTTATGCTATTTAATATATAGCTACTGAGGCATGTGATACGCCGGCTAGAGCTTGATTTAATCAAATATTTGTCTATTTTGGCGTATTGAAGACACCACGCCGCGTGACGGTGCGGATTCACCTCGCCAGGCTTTCAGGCTTTGTTGGCCAGCAGGCCTTCAGAACCTTGGTGCGTCGGAGGCCTACCCCCGGTGTTGCGCATCGCCAGCCGCGCCGCATTGGGGTAAGCTGTCAAG
>JAUXQA010000021.1 GCA_030683195.1 Rhodoferax sp.
TTCCTCATCCAGCAACAGCTCAATGACCCTGGGCGACGCGATCACCCTGAATTCCCGGGGATTGAACTGCCTGGCCTCGCGCAGTATCTCGCGAAAAATATCGTATGCGACGCTGGACGCTGTCTTGACAATGCCTTTGCCTTGACAAGTGGGACAAGGCTCACACAGCATGTGGGCGAGCGACTCCCGAGTGCGTTTGCGCGTCATCTCAACCAGACCCAGCTGCGAAAAACCACCTGCATTGGTCTTCACCCGATCACGCAGCAATTGTTTTTTGAACTCCGCCAACACGGATTGACGGTGGTCCTCACGCACCATATCGATGAAATCAACAATGATGATGCCACCCAGGTTTCTCAGACGCAACTGGCGGGCAATCGCCTGCGCGGCTTCCAGATTAGTCTTGAAAATTGTGTCGTCGAAATTTCGGGCGCCAACATAACCGCCCGTATTGACATCCACCGTGGTCAAGGCCTCGGTCTGATCCACAATCAAATACCCACCCGACTTCAAGTCCACGCGACGACCCAGCGCCTTGGCGATTTCTTCGTCGATGGAATTCAGATCAAAAATGGGACGTTCGCCCTTGTAATGCTGCAGTTTTTCTGCTGCAGCGGGCATGAACTCCTGACCAAATGTTTTGAGCAACTCGAATTGCTCCCGCGAATCCACCCTGATCGTCTGTGTGTTGTCACCAACAAGGTCCCTCAAAACCCGCTGCAACAAGTTCAGATCCTGGTGTAAGAGCGACAGCGGAGGCATGCGCAGCGAGGCGCCCTTGATACGCGCCCAAGCCTTGCGTAAATAGCTGATGTCCTCAGACAACTCATCATTAGAGGCCTCTTCCCCATTGGTCCGCAGGATAAAGCCCCCCCCTTCGTTTCCCGCCAGGCCCTGCATACGCGAGCGAAGTTCGTCCCGCTGGTTCTGTGGGATTTTTTGCGACACACCAATATGGTCGTCCTGCGGCAAAAAAACCAGCATGCGCCCCGCGATGCTGATTTGGGTCGACAGCCTGGCCCCTTTGGTCCCGATGGGATCCTTGATGACCTGCACCATAAGGGCCTGACCCTCAAAAACCTGCTTTTCTATGGGTATGACGGGCTGCGTGTTGCGCACCATGCTCGGCGGCTCGCCATCCGGTTGCCGATGCCACACATCCGCCACATGCAAAAAGGCGGCACGTTCCAGCCCGATATCAATGAACGCAGACTGCATGCCCGGCAGGACACGAGCCACCTTGCCAAGGTACACATTGCCCACCAAGCCCCGCTCCAGCGTGCGCTCGACGTGCAATTCCTGTAGCGCGCCATTTTCAACAATGGCCACACGCGTCTCCTGCGGTGACCAGCTAATCAGAATATCTTCTTGCATGGGCCTTCTTTACAGGCGATAAGCAAAAGACCGCAGCAACTGGGCGGTCTCAAACAGGGGGAGGCCCATGATGCCAGAGTAGCTTCCATTCAGATGCGAAATATAAGCCGCAGCCCGTCCCTGCACCGCGTAGGCACCCGCCTTGCCCAAAGGTTCACCCGAGGCCACATAGGCCTGAATTTGAGCCGCACTCA
>JAUXQA010000029.1 GCA_030683195.1 Rhodoferax sp.
AGCAGGCCGCCGCTGGCGCCACCCGCGCCTTGCAGGGTGAATTGATCGATGGTGAGTTGCTGCCCTTGCAGACTGGCGCGCAGCGTGCCCTGGCTGAAATCTATGCCATCCACTACCGAGCGCATCGCCAAATCCTGGGCAGCCAGTTTGCCGCGCCATTGGGGAGCGCTGCGGGTGCCGGACAGCACCGCGTTGGCATCCAGCGTGCCCCGCAGGCGCCAGCCGGGCGGCGCCAGCAAAGACCAGGCGCCGACCGGTGGCAGCGCCATCTTGAGGGTGCCGGCCAGCGCGGCATCTGCGGGCCAGGCCCAGCCGCCATCCAGGCGTTGCAGGCGGGTGCTTAAGTCGGCCTCGATCTGGCCGGCGCGCTCGCTGTCCCAGCGCAAGCTGGCATCCACCCGTTCGCCTGCGGTGGTGAGCAGCAGGCGGGCCTCGCGCACGCCAGCGCGCAGGGTGGCAGCTGCTGACGCATCAGTTTGCAGGAGCAGGTCGCCCCCGGTGCGCTCCAGCGTGGCACGCAGGCGCAGGGTCTCGTCGCTGCTGGCGTCCCATTGGCCGCCAAACATCAAGTCGCCCCGCAGGCCAAAATTGGCCATTCGGGTCTGGCCCAGCAGGTCCAGCCAGGCCAGCGGCAGGTCGCCCAGACGACCCTGGGTTCGCCAGTCGGTGCGCTGGGTGGCGCCAACCCTTTGCTGTGACCAGAGCCCCGGTTGCCAAGATATGGTGGCGGTGCCGGGGGCGGGGCCCGTCAGGCGGGCGGACCCTGCTGTAGTTTCCAGTGTCTGGCCGTTGCCGCTTTGTTTCCAGGTCAGGCTGACGCTGCTACCCAGCTCCACACGCCAGGTGCCTGGCTTGAGCGTGTCTTGCAACGTGACTTGTGCGGCGTTGAGTTGGGCCTGCCAAAGGCCCTCGCTCTGGCGTCCCCCGCGCAACTGTGCTTGCAGCGCGAGGCGCTGTGTTCCGGTTTCCAACTGGCTTTGTGTGGACAAACTCAGCGCGTTGAGCGTGCCCGAGACGTCGACCACCGCCTCGCGCAAGCGCAGAGTTTTTTCCGCAGGCTGGCCCCGCTCGCGCCAGTCCAGTTTGGGCGCGCGCAGCTTGGCCTGAATTTGCAGGCCTTGCCCCTGCTGCTGCCAGCCGCCTTGCCAGCGCGCAGTCATCTGGGCGTTGCCTTCCAGCATGGTCTGGCTAATGGCGGGCGGGACGCCGGGCAAGCGGGCGACCCACCGGGTGGCCAGTGCGGCGTCGGACACGGTCAGGTTCAATTCTCCATCTCCGCGCGCGCTGGCTAGATTGCCGGCAAGCACTGCTTGGGCGCCGGGCAATGCCAAGGCAAGCTGGCCCTGAGCAGCCTGACTGACGGTATCAAAGCTGAGCTGGCCTTGCAGTTGCGCGTCATCGGTCTGGACCTGCAATTGGTTCAGCGTCAGCAGCGGCGCGTTCCAGAGGCCTTTAACCTGGGCGGTCTTGATCTGCAATCCTTGCAGATCGCTCTTGCCAGCAATGGGAGGTGTGGCTTTGGCTGCTACGGTGCCTTGGGAGGGCTGCAGCTTGGCCTCAAAGGCGATGCCGCTCGGCGTTTGTTTGGCCGTCAAGAGACCATCCAGGGTGATCGCCGCCAAGCGAGAGTCCAGTGCTGCGACCTGAACCCCGGCCAGCGTGGCTCGGCCCGCCCACTGCGCAGCTTGGGATGGCGCAGCGGCCTTGAATTGTCCGGTGGCTTCAGCACGCCCCCCCGCGCCCCGTGCCTGCAGGGATTGCAGCGCCCATTGCCCATCCAGAAACTCCAGCGTCGCTTCCAGCAGCTCCAGGGGCAGACGCTGCAGGTTCCAGGAGCCGCTCAAGGTGTTGGTGAGTTGCACGCCAGCCAGCCAGCCTGCACCATTCGGGGTGATGGTGGCGGTGCCGGCCAGATGCGTCTTCGGCGCCTGGGGCCACAAGGCAGCCACATCCAGTGCCTGCCATTGCGCCTCCAACTGGGCCAGTGGCTGAACTTGCCAGGGCTGAATGCGTGCGTCAACGCGGCCCTGCATGGCTTGCCGGCCCTTGGCAAGGGGCTGGGTGACCTGAGGCAACAGTTCGGCCTGTAGCACCAGCGTGGCATCCGTCCCGGCCAAGGGGCCGGTGAGCGTGGCGTGTGCCTGCACGGTCAGGGGCTGGGGGCTGGAGGGCAGGGTGGTTTGCACCGTGCCGTCCACCTCGACGTGGAGGGCCATCGGGGCTTGGGCCCCGATACTGGCCTTGATGTGGTAGTTTCCAGATGAAATAGCCACTTGGCCGGCGTCTAATATGTGTTGATTGCTATCAAAAATATATTTCCCTGACAAGCCCGTGGCCCGCACCGGCTCATTGCCCGATCGCACCCATTCGGCGGTGTCGATCTTGAATGGCACGTCGATCTTGAGCGGCAGGCTCAGGTTGGCCGGTGGAGTGGCTGCGCCAGGTGCAGAAGGCGGGCGGCGGTCATCCACGGCCAAGCTTTTGGCAGCCAATTGGCCCAGCCGGAGCTCGCCGCTGAGCAGCGGGCGCAGCGACCAGGCCAGCGAGACCTCCCTCAACTCGACGCTGAGCGCGCCTTGTTGCCAGCGCAGCCAGCCGATGCTTCCGCCCCCGCGCAGTGAACCGCTCACGTCGCGGGCCTCCAGCGTCTGGCCGGCGGGCAAGCTGCGGGCGAGTTGCGAGATGGACGTGGCCAGCGAGGTGCTGGCGCCGCTCCACAGCCACAGGCCACCTGCCAAAGTCAGTGCAAGCAGCAGGCTGGCGGTCAGACTGATGAGGGTGATGCGCAGCGCTTTCATCAAAAGCTGAACCCCACATTCATGTGCAGCCGGAGGCGCTTGTCTGCCACGCCGTAAGCGAGGTCAATTTGCAGGGGCCCGATGGGGCTCTTCCAGCGCGCGCCCACGCCCACACCCACTTTGGCTTTAAGGTCGCCTGGCTTGTCGGCCACGGCGCCCGCGTCCATGAATACAGTGGACTCCCAGTCGCTCAGGCGGCCATCGACCGCAATCGGGCGCTGCCACTCGACGCTGCCCACCGCCAGGTAGCGTCCTGCTGTGGTTTGCCCATCGGGCAGCGTCACACCGAGGTTGCGGTAGCCATAACCCCGCACGGTGTTGTCGCCCCCGGTCAGAAACAACTGGGTACTGGGCAGCTGGATGTTCTCCCGGGCAATGACGGCCCCGGCTTCGGCGCGCAAGGCCAGGCGACCGGCGCGCAAGGCCGTGCTGGTGTCGTCGGAGCTGCGCCCCAAAGGCCAGTAGCCCAGCCAGCGCGCCAACACACGCCCATAGGGGTCGCGCTGGTCGCCCAAGGTCGTGCCGCCACCGAGTTCCACACCCAGGCCCCAGCCACTGCTGGGGAAAGGGAGGCTGTCGAAGTTGCGCACGGTGAAAGCATAGTTGGCACTCAGCGCGCTGGCCGTGGCGGGTGCGGTGAGGTCGCGGGTGGCACTGACGGTCGTGTCTGCCCGCTCAAATTGCAGGTAATAGGTGCGGTCAATCCGGTCGCCCCGCTGGGTACGCCCCACCCGCAGGGTTTGGCTGTTGACGTCAAAGCTGCCGAGTTGTTCCCGCTGGATCTGGGCACCGGTGACCCAGCGCCAGTTGCTGGCATCGGGCTGGGCGGCGAGCTCGCTGGCAATGGACTGGGTTTCGCGGTCCAACGACAGCTTGCTCACTGCGCGCCAGCCAATGCCCGGCACCAGGTGGTGGGTGTGCTCAGCGGATACCCGCGGGCCACCATCGGTGCTGACGCCCACGCCCAGCACCAGCTTTTGAAGGCGCGCCTCGCGCAGTTGCACCAACACCGGCGTGGCGGCGGGGTCACCCGTGGTGTCGAGCGTGAGGTAGGCCGAGTCGAAATAGCCGCTGTCCGCCAGGCGTTGCTGGGCGGCTACCAGTTGGGCCTGGTCGTAGCTGGCCCCGGGTGTGATGCGGGCGAGCCGGGTGACCAGGTCGGCATCAAAACGTTTCAACCCTTTGATAACGAGGTCCCCCAACTGGTAGCCAGGGCCGGAGTCCAGCGTCACGGTCAGCAGGGCGCTGCGGGTGATCGGGTCAATGTCGGCCAGGGTGGTGCTGAGTTGCCCGGTGGCATAGCGCTGGGTGGTGAGCTGGCGCAGGGCTTGCTGCTTGGCCGCTGCCCAGCGTGCTTGCGTAAAGCGCATGCCGGAGCGCAACAGCCAGCCGCTTTCTATCTGCCAACGCTGCGACTGCGCTGCGGGGTTGTCGCTGATGGGGCCCTTGAACTCAATCTTGACCTCCCCTACCACGGTGGGCTCACCCGGCGCTACGGTCAATTTAAGCTGGCGGGCAGTGGGGCCTGTGCTGGAGGTTTGCTGCCCGAACTTGATTTCTGGCGAGAAGTAACCCAGCGTGGCCACAAGCTCGCGAGCGTCTTTTTCGGCGCTGGTGAGCAGGCGCGCCAGTTCGTTGTCACTCAGGTCAGGAAGGTCACGGTAGCGCTGCAGCTCCAGGTGGCGTTCCAGCATGTCCCGGATCTCATCCGGTGCCTCTACCGTCAGTTGAAAGGCAGCCTGGGCTGTCGCGGCGCTGGCGGCGGGGGAATCAGCGGGCGTCGGTGGGCTGCTGGCCACATCTTGTGCGCGCAGCAGGCCGGGAGTTGCCGCCAGCAGAGTGGCGGCCAGAACACCGGCCCGGGCCCATTTCATTTGGTCAGCAGTCGCATCGTGTCTTCCAGACCCTTGAGGGTGAGCGGAAACATCCGCTGGTTCATGAGTTGCTGCATGACGCTGATACTTTGGCGGTATTGCCACACGCCTTGAGGCTCGGGGTTGATCCACGCGAACTTGGGGAAGGCGCTGGTCAGTCGCTGCAGCCACTCGACACCGGCTTCTTCGTTGTTGTACTCCACGCTACCGCCGGGTTGCAGAATCTCGTAGGGGCTCATGGTGGCATCGCCAATGAAGATCAGCTTGTAATCCTTGTTGTACTTGCGGATGATGTCCCAGGTCAGGAATTTTTCGGCAAAACGGCGCTTGTTGTTCTTCCACATGTAGTCATACACACAGTTGTGGAAGTAATAGAACTCCAGGTGCTTGAACTCTGACTTTGCTGCTGAAAACATCTCCTCCACCCGGGCTATGTGATCATCCATGGTGCCGCCCACGTCCATGAGCAAGAGCACTTTGACGTTGTTGTGGCGCTCGGGCCGCATTTTGATGTCAAGGTAGCCCGCATTGGCGGCCGTTGAGTGAATGGTGTTGTCCAGGTCCAGTTCCTCGACGTTGCCTTCTCTGGCGAACTTGCGCAAGCGGCGCAGCGCCACCTTGATGTTGCGGGTGCCCAGCTCTTGCGTGTCGTCGTAGTCTTTGTAGGCGCGCTGGTCCCAGACTTTGACGGCGCTGCGGTTGCGGCTTTTGTCCTGGCCAATTCGAACGCCCTGAGGATTTTGGCCGTAGGCGCCAAAGGGGCTGGTGCCGCCCGTGCCAATCCACTTGGAGCCACCTTCATGGCGCTCTTTTTGTTCTTCAAAACGCTTCTTGAGCGTTTCCATGAGCTCATCCCAGCCCATTTTCTCGATCTTGGCGAGCTCCTCTGGGCTCAGGTTGAGCTCCAGGTTCTTGCGCAGCCAGTCCAGCGGGATTTCCTTGGTGAAGTCGGCAATCATCTCCACGCCCTTGAAATAAGCTCCAAAGGCGCGGTCGAACTTGTCGTAATGCTTTTCGTCCTTCACCAGAGTGGTGCGGCTCAGGAAGTAAAAGTCGTCGATCCTGTAACCTGTGACCTCGGCATCGCCTTGGGTCTCGGGCACGTTGGGCCCGACCACGCCCTCTTTGAGCGCCTCCATCAGGGTTAAAAATTCCTTGACGGACACCGGCAACTTGGCCGAACGCAAGGTGTAGAAGAAGTCGATCAGCATGATGTGGTTCTGGGTGCGTTTACGGCAGGTTTCAGGCGCGAGGCTTGTTCAGCAAATACAGCAGTTGAGCCCTTGCCTCCGGCCATTCGCCCCGCCTCATGCTGTACATCACGGTGTCGCGAATGGTGCCGTCACGGCGCATCGCGTGGCCACGCAGCACGCCGTCTTTTTTGGCGCCCAGGCGTTCGATGGCAGCTTGAGACGCAAAGTTGAAATTGTCCGTACGCCAGCCCACCACATCGCATTGGAGCATTTCGAAGGCATGCGTCATCATAAGCAGCTTGGCAGTGGTGTTGATGTGCGTGCGCTGGCAGCTTTTGGCGTACCAGGTCCAGCCAATTTCCACTCGTCTGAGGTCGGGCACGATGTCATGAAAACTGGTGCAGCCTAGCACTCGACCCGCGGCGGCGTCCGTCACGGCAAAGGCAAAACGGTTGCCCGCTTCGCGCATGGACAACGCGGTCTCGATGTAAGAGCGGGTTTGCTCAGGCTCTGGAACCGAGGTAATGCGCAGTTTCCACAGTTCGCCGTCGGCGGCTGCCGCACGCAGGCCAATTTCATGGTCCAGTGACAATGGCACCAGTTCAATGCCCCGAGCTGCCAGGGTGATGGGTTCAACGAAGGCCATGGTGAATCCCTTGCGTGGTTTAGCGGTTGTGCTTTTGCATAAACACCAGTTTTTCAAACAAGGTGACGTCCTGTTCGTTTTTCAGCAAGGCCCCGACCAGTGGCGGTACAGCGACTTTGTCGTCCTTGCTTTGCAGGGCGTCCAGCGGGATGTCTTCGGCCAGCAGTAGCTTGAGCCAGTCCAGCAACTCGCTCGTGGACGGTTTCTTTTTCAGGCCAGGCAGGTTGCGCACATCGTAAAACGTCTTCATGGCAGCGGTCAGCAACTCTTTTTTGAGGCCGGGGAAGTGCACATCCACAATGCTTTGCATGGTTACTGCATCGGGGAACTTGATGTAATGAAAGAAGCAGCGGCGCAAAAAGGCGTCGGGCAGTTCTTTTTCGTTATTGGAGGTAATGAACACCAGCGGGCGGTTTTTGGCCTTGATCAGCTGGCGGGTCTCGTAACAATAAAATTCCATGCGGTCAATTTCGCGCAGCAAGTCGTTGGGGAACTCGATGTCGGCTTTGTCGATCTCGTCAATCAGCAGCGCCACAGGTTCATCGGCCGTGAAGGCTTGCCACAGCACACCCTTGAGGATGTAGTTGTTGATGTCCTTCACCCGCTCCCCGCCATCTACCGTGGAGAGTTGGGAGTCGCGCAGGCGGCTCACAGCGTCGTATTCATACAAACCCTGCTGCGCCTTGGTGGTGGACTTGATGTGCCATTGCAGCAAAGGCATGCCCAGCGCCTCTGACACTTCTTCTGCCAGCATGGTTTTGCCGGTGCCCGGCTCCCCTTTGACCAGCAAAGGGCGCTTGAGCGTGATGGCCGCATTGACGGACAACATCAGGTCTTGTGTGGCGACGTAGTTTTTGGTGCCTTGAAATTTCATGGTTCTGCTTTGCTCAGGGAAAACGGCAATAAGTGGAGGATTGTTGGTCGATATAATCATCGGTTGATCTATCTCAACCATTGGCCGATTGTCCGCTCAAAATGAACAAATACCTGTCCTCGCTGTCTGTTCTGGTTGTCGCTTGTGCGACGGCTTTCCCTGTAATCGCCCAGGACCAGGGTGATGCCAAAGCGGGTGAGAAAAAAATCGCCATGTGCATTGGTTGCCACGGCATTGCGGGCTACCAGGCCAGTTTCCCCGAGGTACACAAGGTGCCCATGATCTCCGGTCAAGGTGCCAAATACATTGTGTCGGCGCTGACCGCTTACAAAAAGGGTGAGCGCAAGCATCCCAGCATGCGTGGTGTGGCTGACAACCTGACCGAGCAGGACATGGCTGATATCGGGGCTTATTACGAAGCGCATGGCAAGGTGCAAGGCGCGCCAGAGTTGGCAAAAGCCGCTGACGGTTCTGCGCGGGTCACCGCGCTGGTGCAAAAAGGTGCCTGCATTTCCTGCCATGGCGACAGCTTCAGCAAGCCCATCGACCCCAGTTACCCCAAAATTGCAGGCCAGCATGCTGACTACTTGTTCGTGGCACTAAAGTCCTATAAGTCTGAGGGACACGCGACCTGGGGTCGCTCCAACGGTGTGATGGGTGGTATTGCCAAGCAGTACTCCAACGCCGAGCTGAAAGAAATGGCCAACTACCTGAGCAAGTTGCCCGGCGAACTCAAAACCGTGCCACAAAGCAAGTTCCGCTGATCCAGCCGCATAGGCACCAAAATAGCCGCTCATTGAGCGGTTTTTTTACGCCCGTCTGAAATCGCCTGGGGCGGAGTTTGCGAGGTTGTCTGTTCGTCAGTCGCGGGTCGCGTGCTGTTGAACGCAGGCAATATAGACATTGCCATCCGGGGGGCGGCCCGCGCGTTGGCTTTCCCAGATCATGGTGCCCAGGCAGTCCATGGCGTCATGGTGCGCCAGGTGCAGGGAGTCGCGCCGGTGCGCGAGCAGTTCCACGGCTTGGCGAATGCCACGGGGCTGGTCAATGCTGCATTGCTCGCTGATGGACAGGTGCATGGACAAGTGCAAAAAGGGGTTGCTTTTGCCTTCTTCGGCCTGGAGCATGGCGCCCAGCGCGACGTCGATATCGGCCAGATCGGCGTGGTATTCGGGGTGTTCCTCGATCCACAGGCTGGCCAGGGTTTCGATGGCCTCCATGGGCTGACCGGTCTGCGCTTTGGCATACACGGAGCAAAAGAAACGGCGCACATCGGCTTGAGAGGGTGAAAACATAGTCCTGAGTATTGTCGCGATTTAAGTGCCTGTTGGCACAGGCTCACACCCGCCACGCCGGCAGTTGCCAATTGCGCCACAGAGCCAGACCGCGCAGGCCGGCGGTGATGCCTACGCACACGACCAGGGCGAGCCAACCCGGTGCCCCCGTTTGCGACAAGCCTACATAGGCCCAACCCCCCGCGAAGGCGCACACGGCATACGGGCGGTGGTCGCTGAAGGCGCTCGGGATTTCATTGCAGACAATGTCCCGAAGCACGCCGCCAAAGACCCCGGTGATCAAGCCCATCAGCACCGCCACCAAGGCGGGTAGCTGGCTGTCCAACGCCTGGTGCACGCCCACAGCGGTGAAGAGGCCCAAGCCGAGGGCATCAGGCCATTGAATGGCCTTCTCGGTTGGCTCAAAGTGCCGGTGTCTCATGAACACCATGGCCAGCACGCACAAACCCAGCACGCCCCAAAGCATCTCTACATGGCGCACCCAAAAGAAGGGTCGTTGGTCCAGCAACAAGTCGCGCAGCGTACCGCCACCAAAAGCCGCCAGAAATCCCACCACGCAGACGCCCACCGCGTCCAGCCGTTTGCGGGCGCCTTCCAAAACGCCCGACAATGCGAATGCCGCCGTTCCCGCCAGTTCGACCAGCAGACGCAGGGTTTCACCCCAGGATTGAATCGTATTCATTGCAGGATTTTCGCCTTATGGCTTGGCCCATCATTACTGACCCCTACTTCTACGCCGTCACGATCCCCGCCGTCCTGCTTTTGGGGGTGAGCAAGAGCGGGTTTGGTGCCGGGTTTGGTTCGCTGGCCGTGCCCATGATGGCGCTGGCTGTCACGGTGCCTCAGGCGGCGGCCATTTTGATGCCGGTATTGCTGGTGATGGATATCTTGGGCATGACCGCATTTCGAAAAGACTTTGACCTCAAGCTGCTGAAATTCCTGATTCCCTGTGGCTTGGTAGGTGTCGTGATCGGCGCGCTGCTGTTCAGGGTGCTGGACTCCGCCACCGTGGCGGGCATTGTGGGTGTGTTCACCTTGTTGTTTCTGGCACAGCGCCTGCTGTTTCCGCCGAAGGTGGACAGCGCGCCACCGCCAAAATGGCTGGGCGCGATCCTGACCGCCACTGCAGGTTTCACCAGCTTCATAGCGCATGCGGGCGGCCCGCCGATCAACGCCTATGTGATCCCGCTCAAAATGTCACCGGTGAAGTTCACCGCCACCATGGCGTTTTTCTTTTTCGTGATCAACCTCGCCAAGTGGATTCCCTATGCCTGGTTGGGCCTGCTGGACACCCGCAACATGGCGACCTCGCTGGTGCTCGTGCCTATCGCTCCCATTGGTGTGCTGGTGGGCGTGAAGCTGGCCCGGCGCATCAGCCCCGTGCTGTTTTATCGCCTGGTGTATTGGGGTATGTTCCTCACCGGGGTCAAGCTGGTTTGGGATGCCATCAAGTGAGTGCTATATTTTTTGTAAAATAAAGCCAATAAATACGACGGCCAGTGGCTATTGTTATATAAATTTACCTCGATACGGCTTGTCGCTTATTGGACATGTCCGTGGCGCCTGCCTCGTTACAGTG
>JAUXQA010000035.1 GCA_030683195.1 Rhodoferax sp.
TGGGCTCTAGCCGGCGTATTTAAATCCTTAATAGCTATTTATTTAGTAGCAAATAGATGTCCGAGTCTGTATTGGGAGAGGCGCTGATCGGTGACGGCGCGGCCAGCGCCGACCTCATGCCCCAAGTGGTGGACAACGTGGCAGTGGCCCGGCTCTACGGTGAGCCACTGTTTAATTTACCGCGTGACTTGTACATTCCGCCAGATGCTTTGGAGGTCTTTCTGGAGGCCTTTGAAGGGCCGCTGGACTTGCTGCTCTACCTGATCCGCAAGCAAAACTTCAATATTCTCGACATTCCCATGGCGGCCATGACGCGCCAATATTTGGTGTATGTGGAAGAAATCCGGGGACGCAACCTGGAGCTGGCGGCTGAGTACCTGCTGATGGCGGCCATGCTGATCGAAATCAAATCACGCATGCTGCTGCCGCCCAAAGCCGTGGCCCAAGGGCAGGAAGCCGAAGATCCCCGGGCCGAGCTGGTGCGCCGCCTGCTTGAATACGAGCGCATGAAACTCGCAGGAGCCAAGCTCAACGCCGTACCCCAGTTTGGCCGTGACTTTCTCACAGCGCAGGTCTACATCGAACAATCTCTGCAGCCCCGTTTCCCTGATGTGAACGTGGTCGACCTGCAGCAAGCCTGGCTTGACATCCTCAAGCGGGCAAAATTGGTTCAGCACCACAAGATCACCCGAGAAGAGCTCTCCGTGCGCGAGCACATGAGCATGGTGCTCAAAAAATTGCAAGGCCGCCGTTTTGTTGAGTTTGAAGCCTTGTTTGACGCAAGCCGAGGAACACCCGTCTTGGTGGTGACCTTCATTGCGCTGCTGGAGCTGGCCAAGGAAACGCTGGTCGAAATCACCCAGGCAGAAGTATTTGCCCCGATATACGTCCGGTTGGCGTACTCGCCCATTTGAGTTTTTTGCCCAGTGACAACCCCTGCGAACCCTACGTCCCGCCACTTTGATGTCTTGATTGTGGGTAGCGGCCTGGCCGGACTCACGGCCGCCCTGACCTTGGCCCCCACGCACCGCGTGGCCATTCTGACCAAGCGTTTCCTGGTAGATGGTGCCAGCAGCTGGGCGCAAGGTGGCATTGCTGCGGTGCTGGCAGAGGGCGATACGGTCGAGAAGCACATCGAAGACACGCTCATTGCCGGGGCCGGATTGTGCGATCTGGCCGCTACCCGCCAGGTGGTGGAACAAGCGCCGCACGCGATCGCCTGGTTGCAGGAAATGGGTGTCCCCTTTTCCCAGGAAGACGGCCACCTGCACCTCACCCGCGAGGGCGGCCACAGCGAACGCCGTATCGTGCACGTGACCGACGCCACTGGTGCAGCCGTCCAGCAAACGCTGATCGGGCATGTCAAGAACCACCCCAACATCACCGTACTTGAGCAGCACATGCTGGTGGACCTGATCACCGGAGCCAAGTTGGGTCTGCCGCATGACCGGTGCCTGGGGCTGTATGCGCTGGACAGCGTGACCGATGAAGTACTGACCTTCAGCGCGCCCCACACCATTTTGGCCACAGGCGGCGCTGGCAAGGTGTACCTGTACACCACCAACCCCGACACGGCCACGGGTGACGGTATTGCAGCAGCATGGCGGGCCGGGTGCCGGGTTCAAAACATGGAATTCATCCAGTTTCACCCCACCTGCCTGTACCACCCGCATGCCAAGTCGTTTCTGATCAGCGAAGCCGTGCGGGGTGAAGGCGGGCGCCTGCTGCTGCCCGATGGCACCCGTTTCATGCCCAAACACGACGAGCGCGCCGAACTGGCCCCGCGCGACGTGGTGGCCCGCGCCATCGACTTCGAGATGAAGAAAGGCGGGCTGGACTGCGTTTACCTCGACATCTCGCACCAACCGCTGTCGTTCCTGAAAGAACACTTCCCCAATATTTATACGCGCTGCCTGGAGTTGGGCATCGACATCTCCAAACAACCGATTCCGGTGGTACCAGCAGCCCACTACACCTGCGGCGGTGTGATCACCGATCTGGACGGCCAGACCGATCTGCCCGGCCTGTTTGCAGTGGGTGAAGCCACCTGCACCGGACTGCACGGGGCCAACCGGCTGGCCAGCAACTCGCTGGTCGAATGCATGGTGTTTGCCCGGGCGGCCACCCAAGTCATTGAGCGGGCTGCGCCTATTGCCCTCCCCAGCCTGCCCGCGTGGGATGAAAGCCGAGTGACCGACGCCGACGAAGCCGTGGTGATTTCACATAACTGGGACGAGTTGCGCCGCTTCATGTGGGATTACGTGGGCATCGTGCGCACCAACAAACGCCTGGAGCGGGCTGCACACCGCATTGCCGTGCTGCAAGGCGAAATTCATGAGTATTACTCCCACTTTCACGTCACGCCTGACCTGCTGGAATTACGCAACCTGGTGCAGGTGGCCGACCTGATTGTGCAAAGCGCCCGGGCCCGCCACGAGAGCCGGGGCCTGCACTTCAGCCGCGATTACCCGGAAATGGCGACGTCTGCCCTGCCCACCACTTTGGTGCCTGAAGGCTTGCCGGAACACTGGCAGCAGGCTGGGCGACAAGCCAGCCCCGCACGCTGTTCATAAAAACCACCGCCTCGGCGCGTGACAAGTCATCCAGGCTCAACACCGCCTGGGTGATTTTTTTGCTAACCAGCAGTTCGGCCCGCAAAGTACCTGCCAGCAACCCGCACTCCAAAGTCGGGGTCAGCCAGACACCCGCAATTTTCAGCGCCACGTTGCCCCGGGTGAACTCTGTGATCTCCCCACGCTCATTGAACAGCAGCGTGTCAAACACCCCCGCCTCGGGCTTGAGCCGCTCGTCGTAGTGCTGGCGCCGGGTGGTCTTGTGCATGATGAACTCATACTCCCGCCCCGCGCTCTCCAGAGGCGAGTCGGCCAGATTGAAAACCACCGGCTCGGGGCTTGGCGCCAGCTCAAAGGCCTGCGCCTGGGGTTGGCCCGTGCAAGACCAAGTTAAACGCACCCGGTACACCCCGCCGGGGTACTGCAGTGCCAGCGCTTGAAGGCACTGCAGCGCAGCGTCGGCGCGCCAGACAAAGCCGAAGCTCGCCGCGCTGTGACCCATGCGGTCCAGGTGAGCCTGCAGCAAGGTGTAGTGCCCATCTTCCAGGCGCAAGGTTTCCAGCAATTCGAACTCGCGGGTGGCGCGCTCCAGAAATCGGGTTTTGGCGGCCAGCTCCTGCCACTCGGCTTGGGACTCGGCATAAAACGTGATGGCGCTGCCGACCCCGTAGCAAGCCTGCCATGAACTCGATTCGGACGAGTCAGCCGCAGACCGCTCCAGCGTCACGGTGCGAATCGGCACATTGAAGGTGGCCCGCCCGCCCGGGCGCACCACGCCCACCGCGCCGCAATACACGCCGCGCGGCCCGGACTCCAGGGCCTTGATCCAGTGCATGGCGCGGGCCTTGGGCGCGCCGGTGACCGAGCCGCAAGGAAACAGCGCACCAAACACCTCCGGCAAACCCACACCTGTCCGGGTGGTGGCCGTGATGGTGGAAGTCATTTGCCACACCGTGGGCAGGGCCTGCACCTCAAAAAGCCGGGGCACCTGCACACTGCCTGGCTCGGCCACGCGGCCCATGTCGTTTCGCAGCAGGTCCACAATCATCACGTTCTCGGCCCGCTCCTTGCCGCTGCTTTGCAAATGCTGGCGGGCTTGCGCGTCCAGCAGGGGGTCTGCGTGGCGGCTGGCCGTGCCTTTCATGGGTTGGCAGGTGAGCGCACCCTGGGCACCTTGCGGGCACCAGTCAAAAAACAGCTCGGGGGACAAGCTCAGCACCTGCTGGTCACCCCAATCAAGCCACGCCAGATAGCCCTCCGGCTGGGCCCGGCGCAGGCGGGCAAACCACTGCGCCACGGCCTGCGGGTCAGCACCGGTCAACTTTGCCCGCATGGCTTCGGTCAGGTTGATTTGATAGCACTCGCCAGCCGCCATGGCCTGGCGTGCTTTTTCAACCTTGCTCGCATAGGCTTGGGCGGTCGTCGCAAATTCCCAAGGCATGACGACGGAGGCAGCGCCCTCACGAGCCGCTAGTGCATCCTGCGGCCAAGGCAAGGCCTGGGCAAACACGGCAAACCGAGCCAGCGGCCAGCCCGCCCGCACTGTATGGGTGATCAGAGCCGCATCAAAGGCGCCAGCGGCTTCATAGGCCAACTCGCCCACACACCAGCGGCCAGCCTGGCTGTGCGCCTTTACTTGTTGCAGAACGCCCGTCACCTCGTTGGCATGCCAAGCGGCGAGCACCACCAAGGGGTCTGCAAACCGGGCCTGCCAACGGCCTGGTGGCCCGCTAACCGTGTCACCACCCAGGCCATCGGGGAAATCGATAAACGCGCGCAAACTGACGCTCCGCAAGGGTAAAGAACCCGATTATCCCCGCCGCAACAGAGCCAATGGCTTGCAAGGGGATGTCCCAACGTGAACCAAAATTCACCACCGCTGAGAGGCCCCGGGTTGATCCATGTCACTGCCCAAATTACATTTGACGCAATACAATTTTATTTCGTGACTTTCAACATCAAAACAAAGGTCACCATGAAGCGCATCAAATTAAGCTGGTTGTTATTGTTATTGGCCCTGAGCGGCCTTTGGCTCTTGGCCGATACGCTGATGCCGGTACCGCTAACCTACTTCTCGTTTCGCACCGTATTGATCCAGTTCACAGGGGTCATTGCCATTGGGGCCATGAGCGTGGCCATGCTGCTGGCGATTCGGCCCAAGTGGCTGGAGCCACACCTGCACGGGCTCGACAAGATGTACCGCTTGCACAAGTGGCTCGGCATCACGGCGCTGGTTGCCTCCGCTGTCCACTGGTGGTGGGTAACCGGCACCAAATGGATGGTGGGTTGGGGTTGGCTGACCCGCCCGGTGCGCACGCCCCGGGCTGAGCAAAACCTGGGCCTGATCGAGCAGTGGCTTCGGGGGCAACGGGACACCGCCGAGTTCCTCGGCGAGTGGGCGTTTTATGCAGTGGTCGCTTTGATCGCGTTGGCTTTGATCAAGCGGTTTCCATATCACCTCTTTACCAAAACACACCGTTGGCTATCTGTGATCTTTGCAGTCCTGGTCTATCACTCGGTTGTATTGATGAAGGCCGAGTACTGGTCGCAACCCCTAGGCTGGGTGATCGGCTTGTTGATGCTGGGGGGACTGTGGGCTGCGGTGATGGCGCGATCAGGCCGCATTGGAGTGCATCGGCGCACCAATGGGCGCATCGAATCACTCACTTATTACCCGGAACTGCGGGTTCTGGAAACCTCGCTCCTGATGGAGCCGGGCTGGGCAGGGCACGCCGCTGGACAATTTGCATTCGTCACGTCCGACCTGCGCGAAGGAGCCCACCCGTACACCATCGCATCGACGTGGAACCCGCTGGACCGAAGGATCATTTTTATCACCAAGGCATTGGGAGACCATACCGGCAGGCTCCATGACCAGCTCAAAATTGGCGGACTCACCACGGTTGAGGGACCTTACGGTTGCTTTGATTTTCAGGATCACCGGCCGCGCCAAATCTGGATCGGGGCAGGCATCGGCATCACGCCGTTTATCGCGCGCATGAAACAACTGGCGCAAACGCCAGGCACCCAACAAATCGACTTGTTTCATCCAACGGCCGACTTTGAACAGGCTGCTATCGACAAGCTGACCGCCGACGCACAGGCTGCTCATGTCAAGATGCATCTTCTGGTGGACGCCAGAGATGGCCGCCTGGATGCAAACCGCATTCGTGCGGCTGTACCCGAGTGGCGGTCAGCCAGTATCTGGTTTTGTGGCCCACCGGGGTTGGGTCAGGCACTGAGGGACGACTTCATCGCGCACGGATTCCCCGAGGGCCAATTCCACCAGGAAATATTTCAGATGCGCTGAGGGCGGGCGCCCAGGTCCCGTCAAGCCGCCCCGATCAGCGGCACCAGGCTGCCTGCGTCCTGCCCACCCTTGAGTGCCGAGGTGAAGGCCAGCATGCGATCAATCGGCAAGCGGGCGCGCAGGCCCAGTGCCGGGTCCACGTGGACCTCATTGGTGCCGTTTTCCAGCACCTGCGCCAGCCCCGACAAGCTGTTCATGGCCATCCAGGGGCAGTGCGCGCAGCTCTTGCAGGTAGCGCTATTGCCCGCCGTTGGGGCCTCCAGAAAGACTTTACCGGGATTGAGGGTGCGCAGCTTGTGCATCATGCCGTTGTCGGTGGCCACGATGAACTCTTTGGCGGCCATGTCATGGGCGGCCTTCAGAATGCCCGACGTCGACCCCACGGCATCGGCCAGCGCCACCACATCAGGCGGTGACTCGGGATGCACCAGCACCTTGGCACCCGGATGTTCTTTCATGAGGGCTTGCAGCTCAGAAGCCTTGAACTCGTCATGCACGATGCAGGAGCCGCCCCACATCACCATGTCGGCGCCGGTTTCACGCTGGATGTAACCACCCAGGTGCTTATCAGGCGCCCACAGGATTTTGTGGCCCTTGTCCTTGAGGGCGCGCACGATGTCCAGGGCACAGCTGGAAGTCACCAGCCAGTCGGAACGCGCCTTGACGGCGGCGCTGGTGTTGGCATAAACCACCACGGTGCGGTCCGGGTGAGCATCGCAAAACGCACTGAAGTCGTCAATCGGGCAACCCAGGTCAAGTGAGCAAGTGGCATCCAGATCGGGCATCAGCACCCGTTTCTCAGGCGACAAGATCTTGGAGGTTTCCCCCATGAAGCGCACGCCGGACACCACCAGGGTAGTGGCCGG
>JAUXQA010000062.1 GCA_030683195.1 Rhodoferax sp.
ACACAGGTGTGGGCGAAGTCCCCGGTGGTGAAAACATCCGCGCCACTCTGGAAAGCGCGCAAGCGTTGGTGGTGGGGCAATCGGTGGGCAACTGGAACCATGTTCTTAACACCCTGCGCACCGAATTCGCGGACCGCGACAGCGCAGGCCGTGGCAACCAGACCTTCGACTTGCGCGTGACCATCCACGCAGTGACCGCCGTGGAGAGCGCGCTGCTTGATTTGCTGGGCAAATTCCTGAACGTACCCGTGGCCGCGCTGTTGGGCGAAGGCCAGCAGCGCGCCACCGTGGCAGTGCTGGGGTATCTGTTCTATGTGGGGGACCGCAGCCTGACCAACCTGCCCTACCGCTCGGAGCCGGACGCCACCGATGACTGGCTGCGCTTGCGCCATGAAAAGGCCATGGACGCCGCTGCAGTGGTGCGCCTTGCCGAGACCGCCTACACGCGTTATGGATTCAAGGACTTCAAGCTCAAGGGCGGCGTTTTGCGTGGCGAAGACGAGATGGAGGCCGTCGTCGCCCTGCATGAGCGCTTTCCGGATGCGCGCATCACGCTCGACCCCAACGGTGGCTGGCTTCTCAAAGATGCGGTGCGCCTGTGCCGCGACCACCACAAGGAACTGGCCTACGCCGAAGACCCCTGCGGCGCCGAGGCCGGTTTTTCAGGACGCGAAGTGATGGCTGAATTTCGCCGCGCCACTGGCCTGATGACAGCCACCAACATGGTCGCCACAGACTGGCGCGAAATGGCGCATTCCATCCAGTTGCAATCCGTGGATATTCCGCTGGCTGACCCGCATTTCTGGACGATGCAAGGCTCGGTGCGGGTCGCGCAGTTGTGCCAGATGTACGACCTGACCTGGGGCTCGCACTCCAACAACCACTTTGATATTTCGCTGGCGATGTTTACCCATGTGGCCGCGGCTGCACCCGGCAAGGTCACCGCCATTGATACTCACTGGATCTGGCAAGACGGCCAACGCCTGACCAAGGCACCTTTGCAGATCGCCAACGGCGCCATCACTGTGCCAACCCAAGCGGGCCTGGGTGTGGAGCTGGACATGGTTGAGGTCGAAAAAGCCCATCAGCTGTACTTGGCAAACGGCCTGGGCGCCCGGGATGACGCCTCTGCCATGCAGTTCTTGGTGCCCAACTGGAAGTTCAACCCCAAAATGCCTTGCATGGTGCGCTGATGCAGGCTCCCGGCCCTGACCAGGGCCACTCAGGCCAAGGCGTCGCGCTTGGCCATGCGCTCGGCAACAAAGGCAAAGGCAAATTTCAAGGCTTCGGCCATCGACGTCTCAATGGCGTGCCTCTCGTGCTCGGTCAGGTAAAACATCATGTCCACGTCGTGGCGCACGTATCGGGCAGGCAAGCGGTTCAGGGCGACACAGGCCACATCTCCGAGCATGTCCGAGGTGAAATCCGGGTAGTCCACAGACATACGCGCAGCGTCTTCAAATACCAGGCGCTCATAGTAGTTGTGTACTTGCTCGAAATTAAAAATCATGAAAATCTCCATTAAGACCCGGCAAGACCATGCACGGTAATCCCGACTACGTTAGCAGTCACCGTGCCGGCTGACAAGGGTTTAGGCCCTGTTTACTTATTTTGTGGCTACCAACAGCTATGAAACATGTAGCACACAGCTTTCTCGGATATAGTTTCGGGTCCTGTTTCACCCACCGCCCAGAGGAGAGCTGTTCAATGAGTTCCAAAGAAAATGCCGCAATTGGTCAATTGCTGAGTCTGCTGGAGACCCGCTACGCCATGCGCGTCTTGTGGGCCCTTAAAGACGGCCACCCCCAAACCTTTCGGCTGTTGCAAGACAGTGTGGGCAATATCACGCCCAACACGCTGAACACCCGTATCAAGGCCCTGCGGGAAGCGGGCCTGCTCACCCACGGGAGCGACGGCTACTCTGTCACGCCCTCGGGCGCGGACCTTCTCAAGCGCCTCAACGACTTGTCAGCTTTTGCGACCAAGTGGGTGGCCAATCAGGTTAAAAAGCCTGACTGAGCTCGCTGCGGGCTCGGCAGATCAATCAAGCCGACCTGTCCAATAGGTGCCCTCGCGCTCTGATGGGCGAGTGCAAAACAGACCAAGCCCAGCTGCCCTGGAAAATGGGTGCTGGCATAATTTTGGGTTCTCGGGTTTTGCGTTCAGTGAGCAAACACACCCTACCCTCCATCAAAAAGACACATTAGGACCTCAAAATGACTACTACCTCCACCGGCCTGCAATACGAAGACACCACAGTTGGAACAGGCACTGAAGCCACCAAGGGCAAGAGTGTCACAGTTCACTACACCGGATGGCTCTACAACGATGGCGTGCAAGGCGCCAAGTTTGACTCCAGCAAAGACCGGGGTGACCCATTTGTGTTTTCGCTGGGCGCAGGCATGGTCATTCGTGGCTGGGATGAAGGCGTTGCCGGCATGCTGGTCGGCGGTGCGCGCACCTTGATCATTCCAGCCGAGCTGGGCTATGGTGCCCGTGGTGCAGGTGGCGTCATTCCACCAAATGCCACTTTGAAATTCGACGTCGAACTCCTGGAAGTGTCCCGCTAAGGCGCTCACTGCGCCCGCATCGCCCGACTGCCTTGCGATCTGCCAAGGCCCGGGCGACTGTCACGGCCTGATTTTGCAAGCTCTTGAAACGCCTGCACCGGCCCCCATCTCCCAAAGATCGTTTTTCACATTGAGCGCTCTCATGTCCGAACCCAATACAAACCAACCCAATCAACCCCTCAACGCTTACCAAAGCGTGGAAGAGATGGCTGCGGCGCAAGCAGCCAATGAATCAGATGCCTTGTCTCAAGCGCAAGCCGATCTGGCTGACCTGAAGGCAAAAAACGCCGATTTGGCTGACCAGTTTCTGCGTGCCAAGGCCGAAGCTGACAATGCCCGACGCCGTGCTGAAGAGGAAATTTCCAAGGCTCGCAAGTTCGCGGTCGAGAGCTTTGCAGAAAGCCTGCTCCCAGTGGCTGACAGCCTCGAAGCGGGCCTGATCATCAAAGACGCCACCCCCGACCAAATTCGCGAAGGCGCGCAAGCGACGCTGCGCCAACTGCAGGCAGCGCTGGAGCGCAACAAGGTTTTGGCCATCAACCCAGCTGCGGGCACCAAGTTCGATCCGCACCAGCATCAGGCAATCAGCGTGGTGCCATCCGAGCTGGATGCCAACACGGTGGTAACCGTGCTGCAAAAAGGCTATTCCATAGCCGACCGCGTGCTGCGCTCGGCCTTGGTAACGGTCTCGGCACCGAAATAAACAAACGGATGACTTGAAAAATTTCAACTCATCCGCAATTCACTAACAGCAGAATTTAAAACCCTTTCGGGACAGACCAAGGCCTCGAGTGCCGAATTGCTCTGCCCCCAAACATTTAAGGAAAAATCATGGGAAGAATCATCGGTATTGATCTGGGCACCACCAACAGCTGTGTGTCGGTCATGGAAGGCAACACGCCAAAGGTCATTGAAAACTCCGAAGGCGCGCGCACCACGCCCTCCATCGTCGCCTACCAGGAAGACGGTGAAGTATTGGTAGGTGCCTCGGCCAAGCGCCAGGCCGTGACCAACCCCAGAAACACGTTGTATGCAGTGAAACGCCTGATTGGTCGCAAGTTTGTCGAGAAAGAAGTCCAAAAAGACATCGACCTGATGCCTTACCAGATCGTGCCTGCCGATAACGGCGACGCTTGGGTTGAAGTGCGCGGCAAGAAAATGTCTGCTCAGCAGGTAAGCGCTGACATTCTTCGCAAGATGAAGAAAACGGCCGAAGATTACTTGGGTGAAGCTGTTACCGAGGCTGTGATCACGGTGCCCGCTTACTTCAATGACGCCCAGCGTCAGGCCACCAAAGACGCCGGCCGCATTGCGGGTCTGGATGTCAAGCGCATCATCAATGAGCCCACCGCCGCTGCGTTGGCGTTTGGCTTGGACAAGAACGAAAAAGGTGACCGCAAGATTGCGGTGTATGACCTGGGTGGCGGCACGTTTGACGTCTCCATCATCGAAATTGCCGATGTCGATGGCGAGAAACAATTTGAAGTGCTATCTACCAACGGTGACACCTTCCTGGGCGGCGAAGATTTCGACCAGCGCATCATTGATTTCATCATTTCCGAGTTCAAGAAAGACCAAGGC
>JAUXQA010000065.1 GCA_030683195.1 Rhodoferax sp.
GACTGGACCATCCAGCGCCAGCTGGACCTGCACGGCCTTCGCGGTGACGCCGACCGCGAGGCGCTGGGCGGCTTCATCCGCGAGGCACACAACCACGGCATTCGGTGTTTGCGCGTGGTCCATGGCAAGGGGCTCGGGTCACCCGGCAAGGCGCCGATACTCACAAACCGCGTGCACAGCTGGCTGGTGCAAAAAAACGAGGTCATGGCCTTCGTGCAAGCCAAACCTGCCGACGGCGGCGCAGGCGCCCTGGTGGTGTTGCTGATGGGTGCGCGTCAGCACCGCAAGGCGGGCAGTTGGGCGGCCCAACCGGAGACTGGCGTTAACGAGAGCGATTGAGGGGCTGGCAGGACGCCAGAGAGCCCTCAACACCGGGGGAAGTGCTTAAGGGAGCGAATGCAATAGGAAATAGCGTCTAGCCGGCGTATCTATTGACTATAAACATTCTATTTACATAGCAAGTCACCCGCTTGCACCACCCCAACCTACTGCGCCGCACGCCTCAAAGTCTCCACCACGGGGCGGCGCAGCACGTCGCGCAAACCCCACCAGCCTGCGGCCAGCGCCAGCACGGCACCGCTGAGCGCGCCAAATACCGGCACCCACAAGGACACGGTCCAGGTGAACTCAAACACGTACTTGGCCAGCGCCCAGCCCACGGCCGTGGCCACGATGGACGCCAAAAAGCCAGCCAGCAAGCCCACGCCCATCAGCTCGGCGCGCTGCACCTGGCGCAGCAAGCTGCTCTTCGCGCCCACCGCCCGCATGATGGCGAACTCCCGGGCGCGCTCCTCGCGGGTGGCGGTCACGGCGGCAAACAGCACCACCAGGCCAGCCGCCAGGGTGAAGGCAAATAAGAACTCCACGGCGCGAATCACCTGGTCCAGCACGCGCTGGATTTGGCCGATGGTGGCGGTCATGTCCACGTTGGTGATATTGGGAAAACTGCGCACCAACGCATTGTCAAAACCGGGCGTCTCGGGCGCCTTGAAGGCGCTCATGTAGGTGCTGGGCACGTTGGGCAGGCTGGACACGGGGTACATCACAAAGAAGTTGGCCCGCATGGAGCCCCAGTCCACCTTGCGCAGGGAGGTGATTTTGGATTCGGTCTGCATGCCGCCCACATCAAACACCAAGGTGTCGCCCAGGGTG
>JAUXQA010000066.1 GCA_030683195.1 Rhodoferax sp.
TTTGAATCAATTGGACGCTCATTGACGCAGCGCACACAATCCGCAAATTCAAAACCAATAATGGCAAAAACCCAGGCGCTTCTGAGTCTTGTCAGCCCCTGACACCCCATGAATCAACCGCTTTCTTCCCCTGCCATCGTGGCCGCTGTGTCGGTTGACGACATGCGCGAGCGCATTCGCCGCAAGAGCCGCCTCAAGGGGCGCCAGGTGGATGAGGCGTCGCTCTCGGAGGTGCGCACGCTGGTTGGTCCGGCGCCGCATCGGCGTGACTTGCTGATCGAGTTGCTGCACAAGCTCAATGACGCCTACCGGGGCCTGCATGAACGCCATCTGGTGGCGTTGGCCCGGGAAATGAACATTCCGATGGCCGAGGTGTATGAGGTGGCCAGTTTTTACCATCACTTTGAGGTGCTGCGGGGCGACGACAAGGCGCCTGGCCTCATCGTGCGGGTGTGCAGCGGCCTGAGTTGTGAGCTGGCCGGCGCCCAGGATCTGCTGGCCCGTTTGCCTGCGCTGCTGGGCGATGCCGATGTGCGAGTGATTCCGGCGCCGTGTGTCGGGCGCTGTGAGCAGGCGCCTGTGGCGGTGGTGCATCAGACGCCTATGCCGCTGGCGACGCTGGAATCGGTCAAATCAGCCATTTTTAAACAAAATGAGGCTCTAGCCGGCGTATCCATTGCCTCAGGTGCTATTGAATTTCTACCGTCTGACCATGTGGAGCGAAGCGTGTCGCCCGTGCCCCATGCCATCACCGTGGCGCCCGGCTACACAGGGTTTGAGACCTACCGCGCGACAGGGGGCTACGCGCTGGCGGCCGCGCTGGCCGGGGGCGATGGCGAGGTGGAACATGTGCTGAAAAGCATGGAAGACTCCGGCCTGCGCGGGCTGGGTGGGGCGGGTTTTCCCGCCGGGCGCAAATGGCGCATCGTGCGCGAGCAACCCGCGCCGCGCCTGATGGCCGTGAATATTGACGAGGGCGAGCCCGGCACCTTCAAGGACCGCACCTACCTGGAGCGCGACCCGCACCGGTTTCTGGAGGGGCTGCTGATTGCCGCCCGGGTGGTGGGTATTGACGCCTGCACCATCTACCTGCGTGACGAGTACCACGACTGCCGTGCCATCCTGGAGCGTGAGTTGGTCAAGCTGCGCGCCAACCCGCCGTGTGCCTTGCCGCAGATCGAATTGCGCCGGGGCGCCGGGGCCTATATCTGCGGCGAGGAGTCCGCGATGATCGAGAGCATAGAGGGCAAGCGGGGCGAGCCGCGCATGCGCCCGCCTTACCTGGCGCAGGTCGGTTTGTTTGGCCGCCCCACACTGGTTCACAACTTCGAGACCCTGTATTGGGTGCGTGACATCGTGGAAAAGGGGCCCGGCTGGTTCAGCGGTTTTGGCCGCCATGGCCGCACCGGCCTGCGCAGTTACAGCGTGAGCGGGCGGGTCAAGCTGCCCGGTGTCAAGCTGGCTCCGGCCGGCATCACGATGCAAGAGTTGCTGGACGAATATTGCGGCGGCATGCTGGACGGCCACACCTTGTATGCCTACCTGCCGGGCGGCGCGTCCGGGGGCATCATGCCGGCCAGCCACGCCCATGTGCCGCTGGACTTTGACACCTTGCAGCCGCACGGCACCTTCATCGGGTCGGCGGCGGTCATTGTGCTGGGGCACCATGACAAGGCCCGGGATGCGGCCCTCAACATGATGCGATTTTTTGCCGACGAGAGCTGCGGCCAGTGCACACCGTGCCGCGTGGGCACCGCCAAGGCGGCTCGGCTGATGGAGGCCCCGGTGTGGGACAACACCACGCTGGAGGACCTCAATGTCGTCATGACCGACGCCTCCATTTGTGGCCTGGGGCAGGCCGCGCCCAACCCGGTGCGCTGTGTCCAAAAGTACTTTCCTCAGGAGATCGTTTAAATGAACGCACCTGCCCAACCCGCGCAACTGGCGCGCCCCACCATTGAATTCACGCTGGACCACCAGACCGTTCAGGCTTTTGAGGGGGAGTCCATCCTCAAAGCGGCTGAGCGCCACGGGGTGTGCATTCCCCACCTTTGCTACAAGGATGGTTTGCGTGCCGACGGCAATTGCCGCGCCTGTGTGGTCGAGATTGCGGGCGAGCGCACGCTGGCGCCGAGTTGCTGCCGCACGGTCACGGCCGGGATGGCGGTGCAGGCGACCAGCGAGCGGGCTTTGAAGAGTCAGAAGATGGTGCTGGAGATGCTGCTCTCGGACATGCCGGAGACCGGCTACAAGTGGAATGATGCAGGCCAGGCTCCTAAAAGCGCAGCGGGGGCTGGAGCGACGGCGCCCATTGGGCAGCACGGTGAACTGAGCGACTGGGCGACGCGCATGGGTGTGACGGTGCGCCCGGAACTCAGGGCCTTGCGCCGCGAGCAGCCTGCCGCCGATGTGTCGCACCCGGCCATGGCTGTGAACCTGGATGCCTGCATTCAATGCAACCGCTGTGTGCGCGCCTGCCGCGAGGAGCAGGTGAATGACGTCATTGGCTACGCCCTGCGCGGCGCGCACAGCGCCATCGTCTTTGACCTGGATGACCCGATGGGGGACAGCACCTGCGTGGCCTGCGGCGAATGTGTGCAGGCCTGCCCCACAGGCGCGTTGATGCCCAAAACACAAGTCGGCTCGCAAGTGGTCGACAAAAAATTCGACTCGGTGTGTCCGTTTTGCGGCGTGGGCTGCCTGATGACTTACAACGTGAAGGACAACGTCATCGTGAGTGTGGACGGGCGTGACGGCCCCGCCAACCACAGCCGTCTGTGCGTGAAAGGCCGCTTTGGGTTTGACTACGCGCACAGCCCCCAGCGCCTGACCGTGCCCTTGATCCGCCGGAGTGGCGTGCCCAAAGACCCCGCCGCGCTGAAAGACCTCAACCGCAACACTGCAGACTGGTCGGCCGTATTCCGCGAAGCCACGTGGGAAGAAGCCTTGGCGCTTGGCGCAGGATCTCTCAAACGCCTGCGTGACACCCATGGCAAGAAGTCACTGGCCGGTTTTGGCTCGGCCAAAGGCAGCAACGAAGAAGCCTACCTGTTTCAAAAGCTGGTGCGCACCGGCTTTGGCTCCAACAACGTCGATCACTGCACCCGCCTGTGCCATGCCTCCAGCGTGGCCGCGCTCCTGGAGGGCGTGGGATCGGCCGCAGTGAGCAATCAGGTCAACGATGTGGAGCACGCGGAAGTCATTTTTGTGATCGGCTCCAACCCCACCAACAACCATCCGGTGGCCGCCACGTGGATGAAAAACGCGGCCAAAAGAGGCGCAAAAATTGTCGTGGCCGACCCCCGGGGCACCGACCTGGGCAAGCACGCCTGGCGCAAGCTGCAGTTCAAGCCCGACACCGACGTGGCCATGCTCAATGCGCTGATTCACACCGTGATTGAAGAAGGTCTGACGGACGAGGCTTTTATTCGGGACCGGGCCAGCAACTTTGACGCCTTGCGTGAGAACGTCAATGGCTACAGCCCCGAGGCCATGGCGCCCATTTGCGGTATACCGGCGCCCACATTGCGCGAAGTCGCACGTGAGTTTGCCAAGGCCAAAAGCGCCATGGTCTTGTGGGGCATGGGCGTGAGCCAGCATGTACATGGCACCGACAACGCCCGCTGCCTGATTGCTTTGGTGACCGTCACCGGCCAGATCGGCAAACCGGGATCGGGCCTGCACCCGCTGCGCGGCCAGAACAACGTGCAGGGCGCCAGCGACGCCGGCCTCATCCCTATGATGTATCCCAACTACCAGCGGGTCACCAATAAGGCAGCACACGACTGGTTCGAGAACTTCTGGGGCATGAAGCTTGACGATCAGCCCGGCTACACCGTGGTTGAAATCATGCACAAGGCGCTGGCGCCCGACACCGATCCTCACAAGGTGCGTGGCATGGTCATCATGGGCGAGAACCCTGCCATGAGCGACCCCGACCTGAACCACGCCCGCCATGCCTTGGCGTCGCTTGAACATCTGGTGGTGCAAGATATTTTTATGACCGAGACTGCGTGGCTGGCCGATGTGGTGCTGCCCGCCACAGCTTGGCCCGAAAAGACCGGCACGGTAACCAACACTGACCGCATGGTGCAACTGGGCCGCCAAGCCGTTGAGCCGCCGGGCCAGGCCAAACCCGATTTGTGGATCATTCAACAGATGGCCTTGCGCATGGGCCTGGACTGGCAATACGCAGGGGAGCACAGTGGTGTGGCCGCCGTTTATGAAGAAATGCGCCAGGCCATGCACGCCAGCATTGCCGGCATCACCTGGGAGCGCCTGCAGCACGAGTCCAGCGTGACCTACCCCTGCCTGAGCGCCGAGGACCCTGGCGCACCCACTGTCTTTTTGCAGCACTTTGACACGCCCGATGGCCGTGTGCACCTGGTGCCGGCCGACATCATTCCCGCCAACGAGCGCCCGGACGCCGACTACCCGTTTGTGCTGATCACCGGGCGCCAGTTGGAGCATTGGCACACCGGCAGCATGACGCGGCGCGCCACCGTGCTCGATGCGCTGGAGCCCCACGCCACCGCCTGTTTGTGTGGGCAAGACCTGGCAGCCCTGGGATTGAAGCCGGGCGATGCGATCACTGTGCAATCGCGCCGGGGCGAGGTGGCCATTCATGTGCGTCAGGACGATGGCACTCCGCCAGGGGCGGTGTTTATGCCGTTTGCCTATTACGAGGCCGCTGCCAACCTGCTGACCAACGCCGCGCTGGACCCGTTTGGCAAGATTCCCGAGTTCAAGTACTGCGCGGTTGCGATTCGGCCGGGCGGCGCTGTGCCTGCGGTGGCGGGTTATGGGGCATAGGTGGGCGGGTGATTCAAGGGGTGCCAGCCTGGCGTGACCTATTTGCGTGCCAAAAAGCGCGACAGAAAAGTGGCACGCTTTTTGGCGCGCTTTCCAGAAGCGTGACAAATTTTCCAAACCCCGCAGCAGCGGGTGGGTTTGGCAATCCGGTACATTGCCGGTCTATGTCAAACACCCGCCCCCAATTGAAAGTGGCCGTCATCATGCGGCGTGAGCCCATCATCGGCCCCATGAGCCGCTGGCAAAGCTGGCGCTGGGTGCTGGC
>JAUXQA010000158.1 GCA_030683195.1 Rhodoferax sp.
ATCAGCCAAAACAGCGACAACGCCAAAGTCACTGACGGCATGGCCACCAAAACCAGCAAAGAAGCCGTGGAAGGCGGTAGTGCGGTGAGCCAGACCGTGTCTGCCATGAAGCAAATCGCCGCCAAGATCGGCATCGTTGACGACATCGCTTATCAAACCAACCTCCTGGCCCTGAACGCCGCCATTGAAGCTGCCAGAGCAGGTGAACACGGCAAAGGCTTTGCCGTGGTGGCCGCCGAAGTGCGCAAACTCGCCGAACGCAGCCAGGAAGCTGCCAAAGAAATTGGAGACCTCGCAGGCAACAGCGTCTCTACCGCAGAGCGGGCCGGCAAACTCCTGGACGAAATTGTTCCCAGCATCCAGAAAACCAGTGAGCTGGTGCAAGAGATTGCCGCAGCCAGTGCAGAGCAAAGCGAATCGGTGGTGCAAATTGGCGGCGCCATGGGGCAGCTGAGCAAAGCCACGCAGCAAAACGCCAGCGCCTCGGAGCAGCTGGCCGCCACCAGCGAAGAGTTGTCTGGTCAGGCTGAGCAGTTGCAGGAGAGCATTGCGTTCTTCAAAACGGGCAATGCGCCTGGGCTGCTGAACAGGCGTCAGCCGGAGGCCGTGCGCAGTTTGCGCCACGTCGCCGGACCAGGTGCGCCCCGATTGGCGGTGCCACTGGGAGCTGCTGCCGTGCGAGGCGGTGGCCCAGCGCGTAACAATTTCAAGCCCTATTGACCTCACCCGGCTCGCCATCCACATCGCATAAAACGGGGGACTGAATGAAAAACAAGCAAGCACCGACCCAGGTTGAGCGCTTGATGCGGGAGGATGATTTCATCATCTCCAAAACCGACCTCAAAGGCCGCATCACCTACTGCAACCGGATTTTCATTGAGTTCTCGGGCTACACCGAGCACGAGTTGCTCGGTGCGCAACACAACATCGTGCGCCACCCCGACATGCCGCGTGGCGTATTCAAGTTCATGTGGGATGTGCTGGGACAGCAAAAAGAGTGCTTCGCCTATGTCAAAAACATGGCTCAAGACGGCAGCTTTTACTGGGTGTTGGCCAACGTCACGCCCAGCCTGGATGCGCAAAATAAGGCGGAAGGCTATTTTTCAGTGCGGCGCAAGCCCAGCCGGGGGGCAGTGTCGACCATGTCCGATGTGTACCGGTTGATGCTGGATGAAGAGCGTCGCGCCGGACCCAAAGACGCTTGCGCAGCATCGCTGGCCCTGATGACAGGGCTGTTGAATCAGAAAGAGACCAGCTATGAAAAATTCATCCTCTCGCTCTGAATCGATGGGCTACGCCCTGGCCTTGGGTGCGGTGCTGTTGGGCGGTGCCGCCTTGCAAGGTTGGCAGGGCGGTTGGCACTGGGTACCCCTGGTGTGGCTGGTACCCGCACTGGTGTGCTTGACGGCTTGGATGCGCCGAAGCCAACGTGACCAACGTTACCTGCGTGACATCCAGGCCATGGCGCAAGACGTGGCGCAGGGCAAGTTTTCCCGGCGCATCAGCCACATTCCTGCCACCGGGCAGTTTCACGACTTGTGCTGGGACATGAATGACATGTTGGACCAGCTGGAAGCCTGCTTTCGGGAGCAGGCCACCTCGTTGCAATACGCCAGCGCCGCCCAGTATTTCAGGTTGGCTCAGCCCGTGGGCTTGCGGGGCGGGTTTTGTGATTCGCTCAAACGGGCCAATGTGTCGCTGCAGACCATCGAGCAAAAAGCCTTGCAGGAAGAGCGGGCCAACGCCGAGAAATTGGTGGCTCAGCAACGTGAGCAGCGCATTGCTGCCGAGAACTTGCGCATTCGCAACGCGCTCGACAAGTGCAGCACCAATGTGATGATTGCTGACGCCAGCAACGTCATCATCTACATGAATGAGACCGTCACCAGCATGATGCGGCGCAACCAGGCCGAGTTGCGCAAGGCCCTGCCGCAGTTTGATGCCAGCCAGCTCATTGGACAGAACATTGATGTATTTCACAAAAACCCGGCGCACCAGCGTGGCATGCTGGCGTCGCTGCGCAGCACTTACCGCACCGAGATTGCAGTAGGCAGTCTGCACTTCAGCTTGAGTGCCAGCCCGATTGTGGACGTGCAGGGCACGCGCATCGGCACGGTGGTGGAGTGGGCCGACCGCACCCAGGAGGTGGCCACCGAGAAAGAGGTGGCTGACTTGGTGCAGTCGGCCGCACGGGGTGATTTCAGTGGTCGCTTGAGCACCGAGGGCAAGAGCGGGTTTTTTGCCAACCTGGGCTCAGGCATGAACCAGTTGCTTGACACCAGCGAAGGCGCCATGGGTGATGTGGCGAACGTGCTGGCCGCCTTTGCCGAGGGCGACTTGACTCAGCGCATTGAACGTGACTACCAGGGCTTGTTTGGCAAGGTCAAGGACAGCGCCAATGCCACCGCCGGGAATCTGACCCGGGTCATTGGCGAGGTGCGCGCGGCGGCAGATGCCCTGACCGGTGCGGCCAACCAGGTCAGCGCCACTGCCCAAAGCCTGAGTCAGGCTGCCAGTCAACAAGCCGCCAGCGTCGAGCAGACCAGTGAGTCGGTGAATGTGATGAGCGCCAGCATCAGTCAAAACAGCGACAACGCCAAAGTCACTGACGGCATGGCCACCAAAACCAGCAAAGAAGCCGTGGATGGCGGCAGCGCCGTGAGTCAAACGGTGACTGCCATGAAGCAAATCGCCGCCAAGATCGGCATCGTCGACGACATCGCTTACCACACCAACCTCCTGGCCCTGAACGCCGCCATTGAAGCGGCACGAGCCGGCGAACACGGCAAGGGCTTTGCAGTGGTGGCCGCTGAAGTGCGCAAACTCGCCGAACGCAGCCAGGAGGCCGCTAAAGA
>JAUXQA010000100.1 GCA_030683195.1 Rhodoferax sp.
TTGGTGGCCCGGGGCGGAATCGAACCACCGACACAAGGATTTTCAATCCTCTGCTCTACCGACTGAGCTACCGGGCCTAAGCTAGAAATTATAACAGCATCTTGCCCATCTTTTTTGGAAAATGACTTAAAGTCCGTTTCGTTTTCCTCGCGTCAGGTCCACGCCCAACTGTTTTAACTTGCGGTACAAGTGGGTTCTCTCCAGCCCGGTCTTTTCTGCCACCCGGGTCATGGACCCATTTTCTTTGGCCAGGTGGTATTCAAAATAAGCTTTTTCGAATTCATCGCGAGACTCGCGCAAGGGCTTGTCCAGCATGAAGCTCTGCAGGGACTGGAGTCCGACTTCGATCACGACCGGGCCTGCTGGCTGCTGGACGGCAGCAACTTCCATGACTTGCACAGTAGCGACAGCCGTGGCCATCAACGGAGCCGCTGTCTTTCGGACCGAGCCACGGGCCAGGCCCTGTTCGACGGCCTTGAGCAATTTTTGCAAAGTGATTGGCTTCTCCAGGAAAGCCAGCGCGCCGATCTTTGTGGCTTCAACAGCCGTGTCAATGGTGGCGTGCCCGCTCATCATGATCACAGGCATGGTGAGCGCGCCGGTGCTGGACCATTCTTTGAGCAGGGTGACACCATCGGTGTCCGGCATCCAGATGTCCAGCAAGACAAGGTCAGGCCGTGTCCGCAGCCTGGATGCTCGGGCTTGGGCCGCGTTCTCGGCAACTTCGACGTTATGTCCCTCGTCGTTCAGAATTTCCCACAGGAGATCGCGGATGCCGAGCTCGTCGTCAACCACCAGAATATTTGCCATTTTTGAGTGAATCCCTTTGATTTTCCGTTGTTGCGCGCTCAACGCTAGACAACGTTTTCCACCGCGAATGATAGCGACACTTGAGCTCCTACTGTCTTGCCAGCAACAATGCGGTTTGCAATGTCGACGCGAGTCCCATGCTCGTCGGCGATTTTTTTCACTACAGCCAATCCGAGCCCGGTGCCCCGGAC
>JAUXQA010000117.1 GCA_030683195.1 Rhodoferax sp.
ACACACAGGCCTAACCGGGTGCTGACTTTTAAATGGGAGATGCTCATCGGAATCTTTCTTGTCGAGTTGTCTTTCTTACAGTTTACTTGCAGCTGACGGGTTGTTTTCGAACCCGGCCTGAACACTGCAGGGTCTTATTGATGGAGGTGCTTGGGTCACATTTCCACATGCTTGATGTTTAATTTTCAAGAAACGCAAGATACCTGCGCCATCTGGTTTCTTTAAACAGCAAAAAGAACCGATGTTGCGTGCGACTTGTCGGATGATTGCTCAGCGAAAAATGCAGAGTTTGACAACCCGAGGAAACACACCATGGCTGATTTATTTGACAACCCGATGGGCCTGATGGGCTTTGAATTCGTTGAGTTCTCATCTCCCTCCCCCGGCTTGCTGGAGCCGATCTTTGAGCGCATGGGCTTCACGCTGGTGGCCCGTCACCGCTCCAAAGACGTGGTCTTGTACCGCCAGGGCGAGATCAATTTCATCGTCAACCGCGAGCCCAAGAGCGTGGCGGGCTACTTTGCCGCCGAGCACGGACCTAGCGCGTGTGGCATGGCGTTTCGGGTCAAGGACTCACATGTGGCCTACCAGCGCGCGCTGGAATTGGGCGCGCAGCCGATCGAGATCAAGACCGGGCCGATGGAGCTCAACCTGCCTGCCATTAAAGGCATTGGCGGCGCCCCGCTGTATTTGATTGACCGCTTTGAAGATGGCAAGTCGATCTACGACATTGACTTTGTGTTTATTGAGGGCGTAGAACGCCATCCGGTGGGACACGGCCTCAAGCTTATCGACCACCTGACCCACAACGTGTATCGCGGGCGCATGGCGTTTTGGGGTGCTTTTTATGAGAAGTTGTTCAACTTCCGGGAGATTCGCTACTTTGACATTCAGGGTGAATACACAGGCCTGACCTCGCGTGCCATGACTGCGCCAGACGGCAAGATCCGTATCCCGCTGAATGAAGAATCCAAGCAGGGCGGCGGCCAGATTGAAGAGTTTTTGATGCAGTTCAACGGCGAAGGCATCCAGCACATTGCCCTGATTTGCGATGATTTGATTGCTACCGTGGACAAACTGGCCATGGCTGGCGTGCCGCTCATGACGGCCCCCAATGAGGCGTACTACGAGATGCTGGACGGCCGTCTGCCTGGCCATGGCCAGCCAGTGGCGGCGTTGCAGACACGCGGTATCTTGCTCGATGGTTCCACTGAGGACGGTCATCCGCGCTTGCTGTTGCAAATTTTCTCGCAAGCGCAGTTGGGGCCGGTGTTTTTTGAATTCATCCAGCGCAAGGGCGACGAGGGCTTTGGCGAGGGGAATTTCAAGGCGCTGTTTGAGTCGCTAGAGCGCGACCAGATCCGCCGTGGTGCACTGGAAACTGCGCTGGCCTGATCCAGGGGATCGCCATGAAAACAGAGCTGCGTCGTGTCAGCGCATCTTCTGATGGTACTTCCGAAGAATCCGGGCTGAGAGCTTGAGCGGCGCGTTGCGTATCCGCTCAGGCAACCACTGCGGCGAGTTCATGGCGAAACGGGTGGCCCAACGCGTGAAGGGTCGTAACCACATCGTGGATTCAACATAGCGTTTTTTGTCGAGCATGTTCAGGCCACCTGCGCTGGTTGGAGTTTCGTCATTGGGTGTTCTTCCGGCTTCGTCATGGGGGGAGGTGCCATGTGCTGACAGGGCATGTTGCAAATTTTGTCGTTGCCTGCCGGGCACGCCCGGTTGAAGGTCACCACATGGTCCACCTCGGCGCGAATACCGATGCGCTCGCCAATTTTGTGGTTGTGGTGGCTGGGCACATGGGCCATCACGGTCTCGCCGCTGTCCAGGCGCAGGGTATACAAAAACTCTGAGCCGCGAAACGCTTTGCGAATGATCTCGGCTTTCACGTCTGCATCGTCATCGTGCACGATGTCGTCGGCGCGGAGCAGCACATCGCAAGCCCCGCCCGAGAAGGCGCATGGCAGGGGGCATTCGGCCACATCGATCAGGTTGCCCAAGGGTGTTTGCACCACCACATGATCATCCACTTGGCGAATAACCGCCGGGGTGAAAACGCCATGTCCAATAAATTCCGCCACAAACCGGGTGGCAGGGCGGTGGTAGAGCGTGTAGGCGTCGTCCCACTGGTGCAGTTGTCCCTGGTGCATCACACCGATGGTGTCCCCAATGGCAAAGGCCTCCAGCTGGTCATGGGTGACAAAAAGCGCAGTGGTTTTGGCCGCTTTGAGAATGGTGCGAACCTCATGTGCCAAACGCTCGCGCAGGTCAACGTCGAGGTTCGAGAATGGCTCATCGAGCAGCAGCAGGCGGGGTTTAGGCGCCAGGGCGCGGGCCAGCGCTACGCGCTGCTGCTGCCCGCCCGAGAGTTCATGGGGAAACCTGGCCTCATGGCCGGCCAAGCCGACCAGCTCCAGTACTTCGGCCACGCGAGCAGATCGCTCGGCGCGGGGCAGGGCGTGGATACCAAAGCCGACGTTGCGCTCGACGTTTAGGTGAGGGAACAGCGCATAGTCCTGGAAGACCATGCCAATGTGGCGGGACTCCGGCGCCAGGTTGACCCGCGCACTGCTCACTAGCTGATTGGCCAGCTTGATGGTGCCCGAGGTGACTGTCTCCAGCCCCGCCACCGCGCGCAGCAGGGTGGTTTTACCGCAGCCCGAGGGCCCGATCAGCACACCGATATCACCGGCTTGCAAACCAAAGGAGACGTCTCGCACTGCCGGCTGGGATTGGCCGGCATAGGCGACGCGCAGTTGTGAGACTTCGAGAAACATAAAAATCATTGTAGATGCTTACAATTCTCATTTGCATAAGCTTGGGTAATCTCTGACATGCTGTCTTTGCGGCTCCGCCAATTTTTGTTTTTGACCCTGACGGTGGCGTTCATGTTACCGGTGGTGGCCGTGTTTGCGTCGTGGTTGCCCTTTGGGGATTCCGGTGCTGCGGCCGCACAAATTTTGCGCGAAATGAGCAGCACGGTTTTGCCGGATTACCTCTGGACGACGGTGCGGCTGTGTGTGATGGTGGCTGTTGGGGTGGTGCTGGTGGGTCTGTCGAGTGCGGCGGCAGTGACCATGTTCGAGTTCCCGGGGCGGCGGGTATTTGAGTGGGCCTTGTTGCTCCCTCTCGCCATGCCGGCGTATGTGGTGGCCTATGCGTACACCGACTTTCTTCAGTTCAGCGGCCCGCTGCAAACGGCAGTGCGCTCGGTGTTGGGGGTGGAGGGGCGGGTGTTTCCCGAGATTCGTAGCCTGGGCGGCGCGGCCTGGGTGTTTGTTTTTTCTTTGTATCCGT
>JAUXQA010000125.1 GCA_030683195.1 Rhodoferax sp.
ACTGACGATGTCACCCACCTGACCCAGATCATGTTCCAAGCTCGGGTCGGTTTGGTCAGCCAGTTTGAGTGTTATAGCCCGAATCAGGCCGACAGCGCGCCCGGTCAGGCCGACCGCCTTGCCGCCGCCATGGTTGATCAGGCCCACGATGTCTTGCTGTACTTCACCGGCCAGCACCCACTCCACCACCACCATGGTCTCGGAATCGGTGACGCGCATACCCTGGATGAACTGGCCTTGTTTTCCCAGGCGCTTGAGCGCGGTCTCGATCTGCGGTCCGCCGCCGTGAACCACCACGGGGTTGATACCCACCAGCTTGAGGAGCACCACGTCCTCGGCAAAATCGGCCTGCAACGCGGGATCGGTCATGGCGTTGCCGCCGTACTTGATGACCATGGTCTTGCCATGAAATTTGCGAATGTAGGGGAGCGCCTGGGCGAGGATCTCGGCTTTGTCGCGCGGGAGTATCTGGCTGATGTCAGTCATGGGGTGTTACTTCAAAAGGGTGAAACAGATCGAATCGGCAAAATCAAAGAGGGCGAGTGGCAAATTGTGCCGCATGTTCTGGCCGCGCCTGCCGGCTGTGTCCTTCACAGATCTCCGGTCAGGACCCTTCCGGGTCAAAACCTTGCACGCAAGCCTTGAGTGCAGTCCTGAGGGTGATCGCGTCATTGGCATCAGCAGCTTGGCGCAGGGTCTGCAGTTGGAGTTCGAGCGCTGGCCAAGCCAGATGATCCTCATGGGCTTTCATGATGCGTGGGTGGGCCGTAGGTTCCGGGTTGTCGCCAATCAGCAGCTCTTCAAACAGCTTTTCACCGGGGCGCAGGCCGGTAATCTCGATCTCGATGTCCCCGCCCGGATTGCGCGCATCACGAAGGCTCAGGCCGCTGAGTTGCACCATGCGCCGCGCCAGGTCCAGAATTTTGACCGAGCGCCCCATGTCCAGCACAAACACCTCGCCCCCCACCGCCATGGCCCCGGCCTGCAACACCAGCTGCGCGGCCTCGGGAATCGTCATGAAGTAGCGTGTAACTTCAGCGTGCGTGACGGTCAGCGGCCCGCCAGCGGCGAGCTGGCGACGAAACAGCGGCACCACGCTGCCACTGGAATCCAGCACGTTACCAAAGCGCACCATGGTGAAACAAGTCTCGGAGGTCTCGGCGGCCAGGGCCTGCAACACCAGCTCAGCCATGCGCTTGGAGGCCCCCATGACGTTGGTGGGCCGAACTGCCTTGTCAGTGGACACGAGTACAAAGCGTTTGACGCCACTGGCCTTGGCAGCCAGGGCCATGTTGAGCGTGCCGAACACGTTGTTGACCACGCCTTCGCCCGGGTTGTCCTCCACCATCGGCACATGTTTGTAAGCTGCGGCATGGTAGACCGTGACGGGGCGGTAAGTGCTGCAAATGACGCGCAAGCGCTCAAAATTGGCTACGCTGCCCAAAAGAGGCAGCAATTCAACCGCCAGCGCCTGGGCGGTGCAAAGCCCCATCAGTTCCTGGTGAATACTGTAGAGGCCAAATTCATTGTGATCAAGCAGCAGCAACTGGCGTGGACGCTGCAGCAAAATTTGACGCGCCAACTCACTGCCGATGCTGCCCCCGGCCCCGGTGACCAGCACCACTTGACCACTTAAGTCGCGTGCAATCAGCTCGGCATCCGGCGGGACGGGGTCGCGACCCAGCAGGTCTTCGACGTCCAGTTCATGAAAATCTTGTACCGTGACGCGCCCGCTGGCGAGGTCTGCCAGACCAGGCAACGTGCGAATGTGCACCGGCAGTGCGCGCAGACTGTCCAGAATGGCGTTGCGCCGATCCCGAGAGACACTGGGCAGCGCCAGCAAGATGTCCGTGACATCCTGGCGCTCAACCAGCTCAGGCACTTCGGCAGGCGCAACTACGGCAACACCGTTGATGCTGCGACCCACTTTGGCACCATCGTCATCCACAAAGCCCACCAGCACATACTGGCCGGACACCCGCAGCGCCGAGGCGGTTTGTACGCCTGCCGTGCCCGCGCCATAAATCAACAAACGACCTTCAACCGGGTCCCTGGCACTGCCCAGGTTGGCCAACCAGAACCGTGCCATGGCCCGACTGCCCCCCACCAACAACAAAAAAATAAGGGGTTGCAGCACCCCCAGACTCCGAGGCACGCCGAACCAGCCCTGCCAAATCAGCACACCGGACAGCAAGGCGCCATAAAGGGCAACCGCCTTGGCCGTGGCCACCAAGGCAGCTTGGCCGGTATAACGAAAAATGGCCCGATAGAGGCCAAAACGAATGAATATGGGGACCGACATAAGTGGCGCCAACCCATACACCCACCACTGCGAGCCAGTAGGCCAGTGCCACGCGTCCAGCCGCAAGGTGAACGCCAACCAGGTGGCGACCAGCGCCAACACAATATCAAGCGCCACCACCACCAAGCGTTTGGTGGCGCGTGGCCACGCCAACACGGTGCTTTGCATGGTGGGCCTGGGGCTAGAGATCAGAGCTTGATAGCGAACTCGTCTTTGGTTCGGCCTTGAGCCACCAGGGCAGTCAGCCAGCGAGGCATGAGCCCGCGTCCGCTCCAGCTTTCGCCGTTGGGCCCCCGAAACTTGGCTACTGCCTGCTTGGTGACCGCGGTGCCTGCTACGCCGGTCTTGCGCACACGCCCTTTGCTGCCATCAAGATCTCTGACCGTGATGCCATAAGCTGCCATTTTGGCCAAAATATCCTGCACCGTTTGGTCAAACTCCAACGCCCTGATTTCGTTGGCTTGTTTTTGAAGTTTTTCTATCTGGTTTTGAATTTCGATCAAATTATTCATGGAATGCACCTTGGTATTGAGTAAAAAATCCCTAACGAGACTGGTTTTTAATAGTTTTAATGGGTCACATTATCTCTTTTTAAAACCTTCAACCCGGTTAAGAATATGATTTTCAGATCAAGCCACAGGGTTTTATTTTTGAGATATTCAATATCCAGTGCAACTTTTTGGGGTATGGACAACTCATCGCGGCCATTGATTTGGGCCCACCCTGTCAACCCCGGCACCAACAAATGCACCCCGCTCTGGGTTCGCAATTCAATCAAGTCATGTTGATTAAACAACGCGGGCCGTGGACCCACAAAACTCATGTCGCCTTTCATAATGCTCCAAAGTTGGGGCAACTCATCCAGACTGCTGCGGCGCAGAAAGCTCCCAATGGGCGTGAGGTGACTCTGAGGATCTGCTAACAAATGAGTTGCCACAGCCGGTGTATCCACCCGCATACTGCGAAACTTGGGCATGCTGAATATCCGGTTATTGCGCCCAACCCGATTCGACCAATACAAGACTGGCCCGACGGACGTGATTCGAACCAGTAGCGCAACCCCCACGACCGGCAGCACTAGAACCAACCCGGCCATACTGGCCAAAATCAAATCAAATAATCGTTTCATAATGTAAGCAGGGGTGCAAAGGCACGACGAAAACCAGTTTCAACCGACACAGGCGGCCTCCAGTCCAGCAGTGTTCGCGCCTGACCGATATCCACCTGCAAGTTACTGCACAAGCGCTGCACCGCATCGCCGCGCCCCAGCAGCGCAGCGCCGGCCTGCAAGACCCATACCGGCACCGGCAGCAGCCGCGCAGACACACCCGCTGCGCGCGCCAGACCTTGCACCAACTCGGTGGTGGATAAATCGTGGCCGTCACTGACCAAAAACGTTTGATTGGCGGCGCGGGGGTGCACCAGGCAGATGGCAATCAAATCCACCAGGTTGTCCAGGCCCACCAGACTGCGCTGGTTGTGGATAGACCCCAAAGGCAACGGCCAGCCCCGTTGCACCGCGCGCATGAGGGCGGCAAAGTTGGCCTTGACGCCGGGACCATAGACCAGTGGCGGACGGATGATGGCGACTTCCATGCCCGTTTGAAGGGCAATGTCACGCAGGCCCGCTTCGGCCTCACGCTTGGAGAGGCCATAGGCGTCCTGCGGATTAGGTGTGTCGGTTTCCGTAAAGGCACACCCGACCTGTGTGCTTTCCCCGTTGACCTTGACCGAACTGAGGAACACCAAGCGCCGCACGCCTGCCTGCGCCGCCTGGTGAGCCAGGCTCAAAGTGCCCTGCACATTGACCCGCCTGAACTCGGCCAACGGGTCGGCCGCAGCCTCTTGCATGACATGCACGCGGGCGGCGGCATGCACCACGGCGTCTACGCCGGTCAATGCCGCCGACCAGTCAGTCTGCGCACCCAGATCGCCCACATGCGCCACCGGGGCGAGCGGGTCAGAAGAGGTTGAGACATGGCGTACCGCACCGACCACGGTCATGCCGGGCTGATCTTGCAAATATCTGGCCGTGGCGCGACCCACAAAGCCACTGGCTCCTGTGACCAATACCCTCATGGATGATCGATCAACTCAGCGTAGATAGCCAAATGCGCGGCAACCACCTGGCGCACATCAAAGGCCTGCTCGGCCAGCGCACGGCCCGCGGTGCCCATGCGCTCACATCGGACCGGGTCCAGAATCAACTCATTCATGGCCTGCGCCAGCGCCAGAGCGTCTTGAACCGGAACCAGCAAGCCGGTGACACCGGGGTCAATGGCATCGCGGCAACCCGGCACATCGGTGGTGACCACAGGTCGGCCGCAGGCGGCGGCTTCAAGCAATACCTTGGGCAGACCCTCGCGGTACGACGGCAGCACCACAATTTGCGCGGCAGACAGAACTTGCGCCATGTCGGACCGATGGCCCCACCACTCCACCACGCCCTCACGTACCCAGGCATCCAGCTCAGTCTGCTTGACACTGGTGGGATTGCCCGTGTCAACCGTGCCGACCAACACAAAGCGCGCAAGGCAACCTTGCGCGCTGAGCATTTGCGCCGCTTCTACAAATTCAAAAACCCCTTTGTCTGCCAGCAAACGGGCTGCCAGCACCACCACCGGCACGCCTTCTGACAGTTTTAAATGGACAAAATGCGCCAGATCAACGCCAGACCCCCGCAGCGTGGCCACTTGGTGCGCGGGCAAATGAACGATTTCGTTCAGGCTGCGAAAATCGTCTGCATTCTGAAAGATCACCTTCAGGTTGCGATGGGTCAGCGCCAACTTGTACAGCACACTGACCAAAGAGCGCCGCACCCACGCGGCAGAGCCGTGGGACATGAACACATAGCCCAGACCTGACACGGCCACCACCAGAGCGGGCACCCGCACCAGGCGCGCCAACAACCCGCCCAACAAAATAGGCTTGATGGTGACTAGGTGCACCACATCAGGCCGAACCGCACGCAACACCCGCCACAACTGCAAGGTAGTCATCCAGGCGTTGCCCAAGCCGGTGCCATGCCGGTCCAGCGCCAGCACATGCACCGTCAAGCCGTGGCGGCGCAGCTCATCAAGCTTGTCGGTCAGGCCCGTGGCAATATGCACGTCGAAACCCTGGCGCTGGGCCTCCAGGGCAATCGGCAGCCGATGCGACAAGAAGAACCAGTCCACATTCACTACAAACAAGAGCTTCTTGGTCATGACCGCTGGGCCTCCAGCCAGGCCTGGAACATCAATACGCTCCACAGCGGAGACTGCCAATTGCGCTGCCCACTCAAGTGCTCGGCCCACCTTTGGCGGATGGGCGCGGGGTTGAAATACCCCTCGCTCTTCAGGCGCTGCTCGCCCAGCAGGTCTTCAGCCCAGTCCCGCAGCGGCCCGCGCAACCAACGGTCAATGGGCACACCAAAGCCCATTTTGGGCCGCTCAATCAAGGCTTGGGGCACATGGCGGTACAGCACCTGGCGCAAAGCCCACTTGGTGGTCAGTCGGCCATTTTCCGGGCGCAACTTGTACTGCAGAGGCAACTGCCAGGCGAACTCGACCACGCGGTGGTCCAGAAAAGGCACACGCGTCTCCAGGCTCACACCCATCGCGGCACGGTCTACTTTGGTCAAAATATCGTCTGGCAAATAGGTGAGCATATCAAGCACCATCATGCGCTCGACGTTTGACAAACCCGCTAAAGCAGGAGCATCGCCCGTCAGCACCGTGGCAGGCTCCTGACCGCCCAGCACCACAGCGGCCGGGTCCTGCCAATTGGAGACCATGCGGTGGTACAGCTCGTCCGCCGTGCGCGACGCCATGACGCCCGCGCCCCGGTGCACCTTGTCACCCAAGCCCGCCCAACGGCGGGCCAGTGGCGTGTGCGCAGCCAGCCGGGTCCAGGTTTGCGGAGACAAACGCGTCAAACCCCAGGCGACCGCTCGCCGCAGGGGCAGCGGCAGGCGGGAGAGCTTGCTCCACAGACCTGCCGTCAACGCATAGCGGTTGTAACCACTGAACAACTCATCGCCCGCGTCGCCTGACAAAGATACCGTGACATGCTGGCGCGCCATCTGGCTGACCAAAAACGTAGGGATTTGGGACGAATCAGCAAACGGCTCATCGTACATATGGGGCAAGCGCCCGATAGCGGCCATGGCCTGGTCTGGCGTGACATACAGCTCGGTGTGCTCCGTGCCCAGATGCGCCGCCACGGCCTTGGCGTGAACGGCTTCATTGAAGCCTGCTTCATTGAAGCCAATGGTGAACGTCTTGACCGGACGCGCCGATTGCGCCTGCATCAAGGCCACCACCGTGGACGAGTCAATGCCGCCCGACAAAAAGGCCCCCAGCGGCACGTCGGCCACCATTTGCTGGCGCACCGCGTCTTTTAATAGCAGCTCCAGCGCGTTGACAGCCTCATCCGACGTGCCCGCAAATGGCTGCGCCACGCCGCGCTCGGCCACGGCCACGCCAGACCAATAGGCGACTGGCGGCGCATCAGGCACTTGGCGCGACACTGTCAGCAAGGTGCCTGGCGGCAACTTCTCTATGCCTTGGTAGAT
>JAUXQA010000131.1 GCA_030683195.1 Rhodoferax sp.
CACACCATTCATTGGGGTTCTGATTTCGTGGCTCATGTTGGCCAGAAAGTCACTTTTGGACCGGTTGGCGGCTTCGGCACTCCGCTTGGATTCGCGCAGCTCCTGCTCGATGCGGTTTTTATCCGTCACATCCAGGATAGCGCCCACCAGCCCGGTCACAGTGCCATCCACGTTGGTCAGGGATGCCTTGCGGAACAGGCCTTCGCGCACCAGACCCGTCTTGAGGTTGGTAAATTTCGCTTCGTAGGTTTGCATCCCCCCCGAGTTGAACACTTGCTGGTCGGCGTCATCAATCTGTTGGGCCTTTGGCCCAAGAGGCAAGTCAAATACATCTTTACCAATCCACTCGGCACGGTCAATGCCAAACAGCGCCTCGAACGCTTTGTTCAGGCGCAGGTACTTGCCGTCCCTGTCCTTCAGGTAAATCGCAGTCGGAGTGGCCTCCAGAAGCACCTCCACGAACCTCAACTGCTCCTCCAACCGCAACTCCATGTCCTTGCGCACTGTGATTTCCGTGCGAATCGCAATGAATTGCTCAGGCAAGCCGTCCTGGCCCAGCAGGGGTACGATCGTCGCATCAACCCAATAAAGATGACCCAGCTTGTTCTGGTTGCAAATTTCGCCATGCCAGACACGACCTTGAACGATGGTCTGCCACAAATGGGCGAAGAATTCTTTGGGCTGAATACCTGAGTTGATCAGCCGGTGATTGGCGCCCAGCAGCTCTGTGCGGTCATAACCACTGATTTCACAAAATCGGTCGTTGGCATAAGTGATTTCACCTTGCAGATTGGTGATGCTGACAATAGCGTGCTGGTCGAGCGCAAATTTTTGGTTGTCCAGCGTCCGGCGTCCCAGCTCCCGCTCATTTACAAGCGCCACCACCCTCGCAACGAGCGACTCCAGGTCTTCGGCCACCAGAGTGGGCGACTTCCCTGGCGACTCCAAATGAAAAGAATCAAGCACCTGGCGCAAGGACTCCAGCGCACGCTGGCGCGTCTGCAACTCGTCCCGCAATTGTTGGTCCAGCAGATGTTTCTGCGTCACATCCCTTAGCGCCAGAACGTAGCCGGCGACGACTTGATCGCTGGAGCGAATCGCGGACACGGTAGTGTCAACAATCATATTCTCGTCCTTGGACCCCAGAATCTCAATCCGGCGCACTCGCCAATCCGACAGCGGCTGTCTGTCAAGGAAAGCCGCCGACAACAAGGTGCGAACATCCTTGCCCAGGATGCTTTGCTGAGTGACGCCAAGCAAGTGTTCAGTCGCAGGGTTACAGTAAGTGACGTAGCCGCTCTTGTCGGTGGTCACTACACCGTCGGTGATGGCATTGAGCGTCACTGCGGCCTCCTGCCGCTGAGCCACGAGCCGATTGGCGGCACGACTAAGAATATCAAATGTGTGCTGGATTTCTACAGGGGCATCCGGATCAATCAAGGCGTTGACACTGATGGCCCCGGAGAGAATTTCCTGTTCGTGCTTGCGCACACGGTCAAAATTCCCCAGCCAGCGCTTGAGCGGAATCCAGATCAGAACCATACCGCAGACCAAGGCGCCAAGCGAAACCGCCAATGCGAGCAGTGCAAGACGCCACAATTCACTTGCTACGGCCTCGGCCGCAAAACTCAATCGAAACACGCCGTAGTCTTTGCCTCCCACAGAAATGTTCTGATTGACATCAAACAACTGATCCTGCACCTGATCGCGCAGCCATTGGGGCGGCACCAGTACTATCTTTTGCGGGTTGGATGCAGCCAAAACACCCCCGTTGGCATCGATAAACTGGGCCCTGGAAAAATGGGAGCCAGCGACGGAGCGCTTCAATGTTTTTGTAATCGTGTCGTAGTCACCAATCACGGCGCTGTCGGCCACCGTTTGAGCAGCCACATTCATCATTGTCTCGGCAGCCTGCAACTCCACCTCGATGTTCTGCGAAAACTGGTTCTTGTAAAACAGGCCCAACCCGACCACCACAAACAAAAGCAGGGACGTCATATAAAGCGAAAACACCCTTGCCACGAGTGAATTGGGTAGCCAGCGCAACATTAAATTCATCTGAATGACGGAACAATGCGGTCAATGCAGCGAAACAGGTGCCGTTTGGAAAAAGCGTCTGTAGGCAGCGTAATCATCGCCCGTCGCGGCGATGAAGTAGGCGTCCTTGGCAAGGCCAACTTCTTTAGATGCCTGGTGCAGGATTTCAATACCCTTGGGGTCTTTTGACATGCCCACAAACGCATTGGCAACGGCCTTCACATCTTTCTCGAGCACTTTGCCCGACGCCATCAGGGCAAGATCCTGAAACGGCTCTGAACTCCACAAAACACGAAACTTCCTGTTTTCACGCCGCGCGTAGCCTTCAACCAACTGCGAGTTACCGCCTGCGGCCTTCACCTTGCCACTAAAAAGTTGAGCAAAAGCTGCATCCTGATTGCCCGCAAAAATCACCTTTGCATCAATTTTTTTGGCCAGCAAATTGGCATACGGTACTTTGTAAATAATGAAGGCCTCTGGTCCTGCAAAAGCAATATCCTCCCCGCTGAGTTGACCCAATTCGGTAATGGGTGAGTCAGCGGGGACCACGATTTGCCCTTGTAGCGCAGGGGTTTGCCGACGAGCAAACACTTTCCATCCCAGCTTTTCACGCTCGGGGCTGAACAGGTGATTGCTGAACACAAACTCAACCTCCTTGGCCAGCACATAACTGGTCGTGTCTGCTGAAGTGCGGCCGATTTTCAGCGTGAGCTTGACACCGCTTTTTTCAGACACATAAGCAATGATGGGGTTCCAGTACGCAGCGGTCAAATTGATCCCAAACTGGTTCACTGGTGAAAAACTGTAGGACACTTGTTGAGCCCGACTGATCGAAGGGAGCAAGCCCGACGCCAACGCGCAGCCTCCAGCCATCAAAATGCGAAGAAACTGCCTTTTCATCCGTTATCCTTTAAAAAATCCTCACTGTTCCCCGTGAAAAATGGGATCAAATCCAAACTGGGTCCTGGCGCAGGATCATAAATCACCCCCATTTGCCCAGCGAACAACCCAGAGTG
>JAUXQA010000136.1 GCA_030683195.1 Rhodoferax sp.
CCTGACCATACCGCTGCTGACCGGCCCGGCCACCATGTCCACCGTGGTGATCTTGGCCGACAAAGCGGTCACGTTCTGGCAACTCGCCACGCTGGTGGGGTTTGGCGTGATCGTGGCGCTGACCACCGCACTGTGCTTCTCATTGGCCCAACCCATTGCCCGGGGGCTGGGCAAGACCGGCATCAACGTCATGACCCGCCTGATGGGGTTGATCCTGGCGGCCCTCTCGGTCGAGGTGATGTCGGACGGGCTGGTAAAACTATTCCCGGTGCTGGCGCGCTAAAGCCAATTCGATAAATTCAGGCCGGAGCATCAAGCTGAACGGTACGCACCAGCTTCTTGTTGACGAACTCCTGGATGCCCATGTTGCCCAACTCGCGCCCATAACCCGAATTCTTGATGCCGCCGAAAGGCAACTCCGCATCAGTCCAATCGATGTTGTTGACAAACATCATGCCGGTGTCAATCTGGCTGGCGAGGCGTTGGCCGCGTGCCACGTCCCGGGTCCAGACCGAGCCACCCAGACCGAAATCGGAATCGTTGGCCAGTGCAATGGCTTCGGCCTCGGTCTTGACGCGGTAGAAAGACACCACCGGGCCAAAGAACTCGTCCCGAAAAGCCGGGTTATCCGGCGTGATGCCGGTCAGAATGGTGGGCTGCATGAACGAACCGGGTCGGTCGATGCGCTTGCCGCCGATGAGTAACTCTGCGCCATGGGTTACGGCGTCATCCACCTGCTTGAGCAACTGACCCAGCGCGGCTTCTGTGGACAAGGGGCCTTGCGTGGTGCGCTCGTCCATCGGGTCGCCGGGCTTCAAGGCCAGCAGCGCCAGCTTGAAGCGGGCCAGAAATTCGTCGGCAACGGTGTCCAGCACAATGAACCGTTTGGCAGCACAGCACGTCTGGCCATTGTTGAACATGCGTCCCCAGACAGCCCAGGGAATGGTCTTGTCCAGGTCAGCGTCGTCGAGGACGATAAACGCATCGGTGCCGCCCAACTCCATGGACGATTTTTTCAGGTTCTGGCCAGCCCGTGCCGCCACCACGCGAGCGGCGTTCACACCGCCGGTGAGTGCCACCCCCTTGACGCGCGGGTCATCAATCACGCGGTTGGATTGGTCGTGGGAGATCACAAGATTGGTATAGGCCCCTTTGGGTGCGCCCGCCTCCAGCAGCAACTGCTCAAAAGCGATGGCGCATTGGGGGACGCAACCAGCATGTTTGACAACCAACACATTGCCCGCCATGAGTTGGGGCCCGGCCACGCGGGCGAGCTGGTAGTACGGGAAGTTCCAGGGCTCCACACAAAACAGCACACCCAAGGGACTGCTCTCCATGTGCGCCTCGCCCACCTTCGGGTTCAGCTTGGTCGGAGCCAAAAAAGTGGCCGCGTGCTCGGCGTAATAAGCCAGGATGTCACCGCTGAACTTCACCTCGCCTCGGGCCTCATCAATGCGTTTGCCCATCTCCATGGTAGCCAACTTGGCGAACTCGTCCACACGCGTATGCATCAGCTCGGCAGCCTTGTTGAGGATGATCGCGCGCTGCGCGAAACTGGTGTTTTTCCAGGCCTGAAAACAAGCTTGGGCCTCGGCCAGGGACTGGTCAAGCTGGGCGTCGGTCACGGTGTCGAACGACTGGAGAACCTGGCCATTGGAGGGGTTGATACTTTGATAAGCCATGGTGTGATTTACTTTCTGTCAAGCGTGTTGAATAAAGGAATTTCATGGTCGCGCAATGCAGGCCATCCGTCTGTTCGCTCGGGCACCGACACTGCTTAAACCGATCACTTATGCTCGGTCAAGACCACCAGATGCCAAAGGCACCGGAGTCACCTGAAAGAAACTGATGAACGATTCTGCGAACTGGTATGCCACCCTTGTGAAGCCCTTCTTTTCGCCGCCGGCATGGGTCTTCGGACCCGTGTGGTCGGTGCTCTACGTGATCATGGCGATCAGCTTTGGCTATGTGCTGTACTTGGCGTTCAAAAAACGAATTGGCTGGGACATCTTTTTGCCCTTCGGCTTGAACCTGGTGTTCAACGCCGCCTTCACCCCGCTGCAGTTTGACCTGAAGAACAACGCTCTGGCGGCTGCAGACATTGTGCTGGTGCTGGCCACGCTGGTGTGGGCTCTGCGCGCCATTTGGCGACCCGTCAGGTGGGTCGCGCTGGTCAACCTGCCTTATATGGCCTGGGTGATGTTTGCCACCGTGCTGCAGCTCTCCATCACCTGGCTGAACCGATGATCCGAGCTATCCAATCGTCTTGGTGCTACCTCAAATGACCGTAGTCTGAAGGTCATCCACAGGACCTTCTACGGGCGGCACAAGCTTGTCACACAGATTACATACGCTAGCGGCTTTCAACAGGAGTCACCATGTCGATCCGCACCACTTTTGCCTCTGCTTCCCTTCGCAATGCGCTCGTTGCCACCTTGGTGACGGTGATGTCCGGTTGCGCCACCACGTCCGGTCCTGTGAGCGTGGCAGACACCATCGCCGCTGACCCGACACTCAGCACCTTGAACAGTGTGGTGCGGTCCGCCGGCTTGACCGACACCCTGAAAGGCACTGGCCCGTTCACCGTGTTTGCACCGACCAACGACGCGTTCAAAGCTGTACCCGCCAAGACCATGGAGGCTTTGGGTAAAGATGCGACTGCTCTCAAAGGGGTGCTGACCTACCACGTACTGGCTTCCAAAGTGATGGCCGCTGATGTGAAAAAGAGCAAGGTAAAAACGGTCAACGGGGCCGACCTGGAGATCAGCAAGGCGGGCGACTTTGTCACGGTAGGTGACAGCGGTATTGTCACCAAGGCCAACGTGGTAGCCAGCAATGGCGTGGTGCACGTGATCGACGCCGTGCAATTGCCGCCCGTCAAGAAGTAAGCCCAACTACCCCACAGCGTGGCCGGCAGCTCATTCCTGTCGGCCTTTTGTTGTTTTCACCTCGCTCTTGCTGTCCATCACTTTAACAAGACTGTGATGGCGCATACCCAAAGCGGGGCGCGGGTCTAGCCTAAGGGTAATTGACTGACCAAGCAAAAGACCAGCATGACAGAAACTTGCGCAATGGGACAACGGTTTCCCTTGCGCGCGAAATTGGACTCAGTCACTGTTTCTTTGCGTTATCCAAACCAGCCCTGTGACGGTCTAAGTGCATCCCACCGCCGAAGTCATTGAACGGGCGATGATTCGGTGCAATGGGCGTACCGGAATCATGTAGAGCCGCCCGAGCCAGTTATGGGTGAGTACGACAGTGGTGACCGTCACAAGCCCTGGAACATCGTCCTGTGTTGTTTGCTTATGCACGGAAACAACGACACTCAGATGCTTATCTTGGTCGTAGAGCAACACCTCATCCTCCGACTTGTAGAGCAATGTAAAGATGCCGACCCGGTCACCCAGCACGTAATCAGCTGTCGTCTTGATTGAACTAACCTGCGACAGTGCACCCAAATTCTTCAAACCGAACATGGACACCGTAAGGTTTCGAACAACCATGAGCGCATCTATCCAACGTGGAGTTTGACTGACAACCCTCAGGAATTGATCCAGGGCATCCTCATCTGGATACGCGGATTGAATGGCCCAGGCGTCGTGAAAACAGGCTCCAGAAATGAGAGACTTCACCTTGCTATTCGCAAATGGAATCGATTCTTTAGGGTAGTTATTCACGCTGAACATTCAAAAAGATGACTGGGGTTCTGACCGAACACTGACGACAAGAGCCCATGCCACCAGCAACTCCGAGATCACTGCCAAGCCAATGCCTGGCCCGACACGCCCAAACCAGAGCTCAACCAGTCCGAGTACGGCGAGAACAATACAGGACAGAGCAAAACCGTCCGCCATGGCTGTGCGGCAGGGTGAGGGCGGCGCGGCACGCATCTTGACCATCATGAAACTCAACCCCAAAAACAGTGCCGCCAAACGTCGCCCAACGACACCAGCAGATGAC
>JAUXQA010000141.1 GCA_030683195.1 Rhodoferax sp.
CACCTGACTGCAGCGGGCCATCAGGTGACGGTTTGCTCTCTGGTTCGCTCACCGGAAGAGGCTGAGCAAGGCCAGGGAGTGGCTCCCTACTGCGCAGATTTCGCAATGGGCAGTGTTGTGGACTGGGTGCAAGTACTGCGCATGATTGCACGCCTGCCTGTGCCCACCCCGTCGTCCATGGGGTATTTTTATTCGCCTTCGATGGCTGATCAGGTGGATGACTTGCTGGCGTCAAAGCAGTGGGATCTCATCTTTGTGCACTGTTCCTCTATGGCGCAATACGTAGCGCATGTGACTGATGTGCCAAAAGTCCTTGACTTTGGCGATATGGATTCCCAGAAATGGCTGGAGTATGCCAACTACAAGCCGTTTCCATTGTCATTGGGATATCGGTATGAAGGCACCAAGATGCGGGCTGCCGAGAAACAGTTGGCCACCTGCTTTGATCTGTGCACGGCCACTACCCAAGCTGAGAAGGACACCTTGGACGCCTATGCCACTGGGGCTGATACCGACTGGTTCCCCAATGGCGTGGATGCTGATTTCTTCTGCCCTGCTGATACCGCATATGACCCCGACACCATCAGCTTTATCGGGCGCATGGACTACTACCCCAACCAGGAGTGCATGACGCGGTTCTGTTCAGAGATTTGGCCTCAGCTCAAGTCCAGCCGTCCTGCGCTCAAGTTGTTGATTGTGGGGGCTGACCCGTCACCCGCCATACAGAACCTGGGTGATCTGGATGGTGTGACGGTCACTGGGTCCGTTCCCGATGTGCGTCCGTTCATTCGCCAGTCCGCCTTGATGGTGGCACCGCTCAACATTGCCCGGGGAACCCAGAACAAGATCCTGGAGGCGATGGCGATGGGTGTGCCCGTGGTCACCAGCCGCCTCGCAGCGGCTGGGGTAGACGCTGAACCCGGTACGCATTTTCTGGTGGCGGACACCCCGCAGGATTATGTGAAGGCGATCCTGGCTGTCACCAGCGGTGCCGCTGAGCGGGAGCGTCTTGCGCAGGCGGGTCGACAACGCATGCTAAGCCATCACGCGTGGCCTCGTGCCATGGCACGCCTGAATGGCCTGATTGACCGCAGCATCCGGAATTATTCAATAGGCAAGGGAGCTTTCGCATGAAGATCAGCATTTTTGGATTGGGCTATGTTGGAGCGGTGTCGCTGGCCTGCCTGTCGCGAGACGGGCACGACGTGATTGGCGTTGACATTGATCCGGGCAAGTTGGCGTTGATCAAGGAGGGCAAGACGCCGGTGGTTGAAGAGGGCATGGTTGACCTCATGGCGCGAGTCGCCCAGAGCGGGCGTGTCACTGTCACCGCTGATGCCCAAGCGGCAGTGCAAGGCAGCGACCTTTCACTGGTCTGTGTGGGTACGCCGTCTGCCCACAACGGCAGCCAGGATCAGACAGCCATGCTGAGGTTGGCTGAGGAAATCGGAATGGCTATAAGGTTCAAGGATGCCCCCCATGTCGTGGTATTTCGGTCCACTTTGGTGCCGGGAACCGTGGAAGATGTATTGCGTCCGATCATTGAGGCCAAGTCGGGCAAGAAAAATGGCGAAGGCTTCTTTCTGTGCTTTCAACCGGAGTTCTTGCGCGAGGGCTCATCCATTCGTGACTATGACAAGCCACCGTTCACCGTGGTGGGTGCGAATCATCCCTATCCTGTGGAGCGGCTGCGAGCCCTGTTTGGGGATTTGCCATGCCAGTTTTTTGAAACGTCGGTTCGGTCGGCCGAGATGATGAAATACTGCTGCAATAATTTCCACGCTCTGAAAATCACCTTTGCCAATGAGACCGCCAGGCTATGCGATGCGTTGGGAGTTGATGCCTTTGAGGTCATGGACCTGCTGTGTCGGGATACACAACTCAACATATCTTCAGCCTACCTCAAGCCCGGCTTTGCCTTTGGTGGCTCCTGTTTACCCAAGGATTTGAGAGCCACTACCTATTTGGCCAAGTTGCATGATGTCGAGCTGCCCATGTTGGCAGGCATCATGCCTTCCAATCGCCAACATCTTGATGTTGCCCTGCAGAAGGTGTTGGCTACCGGCAAACGCAAAATCGGGTTCATTGGTTTGTCCTTCAAGACCGGTACTGACGACCTGCGTGAAAGCCCGTTGGTCACTCTGGCGGAGCAGCTGATCGGCAAGGGAATGCAGCTGTCCATTTATGACCCTCAAGTGCACCTTGCTCAATTGATCGGATCCAACCGAAGTTTCGTTGAAAAGCACCTGCCTCACATCGGCCAGATGTTGAGATCCGACATTGAGGATGTCGTCCATGCGTCCGATCTTTTGGTGGTGGGGCTTGGCGGGAGCGTGGTTCATGACGCGTTGGTCCGGCACAGTCGTGGCGATCAGGTGATCCTGGATCTGGTCAATCTACCCGACCGTGCTGCTATTTCAGCCGAGGTGGAGGGATTGTGTTGGTAGGTCAAGATTTCCATGGTGCCATGTCGCCAGTGTGGCGTCGGTGTGCATGGGTCAGCTTGCTTGTTTTGATCGTCTGCTTGTTGTCGCTTGCGCCTTATTTGGGCAGTCCCACTGAACTGGTGCGCCTGCGCAATGCGCTGCTTTTGCCCGAAAAAACAAGCCCTGATTTTGACTGGACACCTGCGAATGTACCTGTAGGCTATGCGCAGGAGTTGGGGCCGGCAGACCCCTTTTTCAGTCAGGTGGTGCAGCATCTCGGCCTCTCGGCTCTGCCGGATGACTGGACACGAGCTGTGGCAATCAGTCGGCATTTATTGAGCAGCAGTCCGATGTTGCGCGGTGGGGCCGTCATGTCAGATTTACGCGGCACATACCAACGCGTTGTCACGCAAGGCGACGGCTACTGTGGAGATTTCACAGACGTTTTCGTTGCCATTGCCCTGGCCGCAGGCATGCCAGTGAGGACCTGGTCGTTTTCATTCGACGGATTTGGCGGGCACGGCCATATCTGGCCGGAGATATGGAACCGGCAAGTCGGTCGCTGGCAACTGGTAGACGTTTTCAATAATTACTATTTCTTTGAAAACGCTGCAGGCCCACTCTCGGCATTGGCCTTCCGTAGAGCACTCTTGAGTGGGTCACAACAACTCCGACTGGCGCCACTGGATCACGGTGCCCGCGTGGGGTGGGCTCTGGAAGGCAAAGCGTGGGCCTACTACCGGCGTGGGTTGCACGAGTGGTACATGCCATGGGGCAACAATGTATTCACCTACGACCGATCGCGATCGGTGAGGGTGTTCTCGGGCTTATCTCGATCTTTGGAGCAGTTGGGAGCGATCGTGGAAGGAGTGCATCCTCAGATTCGATTGCTGACCAATGCAGATAACCTGGCGCAGGTGCAGGCCATGTGGCGTTTGCACTTGCACTTGCTGCTCCTTGCATGGCTGGTACCCCTGGCTGCTTTGGTCTTTCTGATTTGTCTTCTGGTTTGGTTGTACCGGCGGTACGGATTGCCATCGAAATCATTCTTTCAGGGCCTTCAGCATGGTGGCCATTGATACCAACCAAACGCAGATCAATGCGCATGCCAGCCCGACGCTGCGTGTTGGCGTTGTGGGACCTTTGGCGCCCCCAATGGGTGGCATGGCGAATCAATGCGAACAGCTTGTTCGGTTGCTGAGTTCCGAAGGTGTGCACGTTGAAGTGGTTCGAACCAACTGCCCATACCGGCCCCAGTGGGTGGGGCGTGTGCCCTTGTTGCGTGCCTTGTTTCGGCTTGTGCCCTATATATGTAGCCTGTGGCGAAGTGCTGGGCGCACCCATGTGATCCACCTCTTGGCAAACTCAGGCTGGGCATGGCACCTGTTTGCAACACCTGCCGTTATTGTTGCGCGCATGCGCTGTGTTCCCATCATCGTGAATTACCGCGGGGGCGGAGCCGACGCTTTCTTTGCGAACGCGCCCCGATATGTTCTGAAAATGCTCGCAAAGGCTTCGCTGTGCGTGACGCCATCGGTGTTTCTACAACGGATTTTTGCCAAGTACGGTCTTGCCAGCACGGTTATCCCCAACATCATTGATCTGGCGCGCTTTGCTCCCGTAGCACCCCATGCATTTGGCATGGCACCGCATTTGGTCGTCACCCGCAATCTGGAATCCATCTACGACGTTGCCACTGCAATTCGAGCCTTCGCGCTTGTTCAAACGGTCTACAGGGGGGCGCGTTTGACTGTTGCCGGGACGGGCCCGGAATTGGCCATGTTGCGTGCGCTGTGTGTCACTCTGAATTTGGTGGATGCGGTTCATTTTGCAGGTGCTATCGAGAACGCAGGCATGCCAGATCTGTATGCGTCGGCGGATTGTGTCCTCAATTCCAGCAAGGTAGACAACATGCCCATTGCTATTTTGGAGGCGTTTGCCAGCGGGGTGCCGGTGGTGAGTACGAGTGCCGGTGGCATTCCTGACATGGTGATTCACGGCGTGAACGGACTGCTGGTTCCTGTGGGTGACGACGGGGCGATGGCCACGGAGGTGCTGCGCGTGTTGGAGCAGCCGAAGCTGGCCTCTGACCTGCGTCAGGCCGGCTTGCAGGAAGCCCAGAAATTCACTTGGCTGCAAATTCGTACGACGTGGCTGGAGTCATACAAGCAACTGGCCATAAAAAGGAGTTTTTTGTGAGTCTTTACACCTCCGTGTGTTCGAACGTATTGTTTCCACTGCATGAGCGCCTCAAGAGACACGACTCTGTCAATCTGCGTGAGCGACTGGAGGTCAGTCAGTGGTGGACCGCCTCAAAATTGGCGGCTTATCGCGTCGACCGGTTACGCCATTTTTTAACCCTGATTGGGCAACGAGTCCCTTATTACAGGGAAGTGTTCCGGCAATGCCATTTCGATCCGGAGGCGGTGGACTCTCTGAATGCACTCCAATCATTGCCCCTGCTGACCAAGTCAGACATCAGGGCCAATCTTGATGGACTGAAAGGGGATGGCACCACTCCTCTGACGCGGTACACCACCGGCGGATCTTCAGGCGAGCCTCTAATTTTTTACATGGGGAGAAGCCGAAAAAGCCATGATGTGGCTGCCAAATGGCGTGCAACCCGGTGGTGGGGCGTGGACATTGGCGACCCTGAGCTGGTGGTGTGGGGGAGTCCGGTGGAATTGGGTGCACAGGATCGTATGCGGCGCGTACGTGACGGACTGATGCGAAGCTACTTGCTGCCTGCCTTCGAGATGTCAAATGACAAACTTGCGCAGTTTGTGAAGAAAATTTGTCTGGCTCGCCCGAGCATGTTGTTCGGCTACCCATCCAGCCTGGCACTCATTGCCCAATACGCCAAACGTCAGGGGCAGGAAATGACCCATTTAGGAATCAAAGTCGCATTTGTCACTTCGGAAAGGCTCTATGACACACAACGAGCCCTGATCAGCGAGGTTTTTGGCTGCCCTGTAGCCAACGGTTATGGAGCGCGCGACGCCGGTTTTATTGCCCATGAGTGCCCGTCAGGCAGTTTGCACATCAGTGCGGAGGACATCATTGTGGAAACTGTCCATCCAGATGGCTCACCCTGTGCCGCGGGCGAAGCCGGGGAAATCGTCGTGACACATTTGGCAACTTCCGACTTTCCATTCGTCCGCTATCGCACGGGTGACATTGGGGTGTTGAGTGATATCCCTTGTGCGTGTGGTCGTGGATTGCCGGTCTTGAAAGAGATTCAGGGTCGGTCCACCGACTTCGTGGTGGCTCAGGACGGCACTGTAATGCATGGTTTGGCTTTGATTTACAGCGTACGGGATTTGCCTGGTGTCGAGAGTTTCAAAATTGAACAAATGTCCCAACGCCATACGGTGGTCAGGGTGGTTGCAGGGCAAGAATTTGGAGTGGCGCAGGAGGCACTCATTGTTCGTGATTTCAAAATAAGATTGGGCGAGACTGTCAATGTTCAGGTGGACAGGGTTCATGAAATTTGCAATGAGGTCTCAGGCAAGTTCAGATATGTGGTGAGCCATGTGAAGGCTTTTGAGGATCAGGGGGAGTGCCACCATGCGTGACCTTTTGGTATTGGGCGTGTTCATGGGCGCCTTGCCTTTCGCACTGCGACACACGTGGATCGGCGTGCTCTTGTGGACATGGGTGAGTGTCATGAATCCTCACAAGTTAGCTTTCGGATTTGCTTACGATGCACCGTTTGCAGCAGTTGCGGCCGGAGTCACTCTACTGTCGATGCTTGTTTCCCGCGACAAACTGAGCCTGCCATCCAGCCCCGTAGTGAAAACCTTGCTTGCATTTGTCATCTGGATGTGCGCGACGACCGCGTTTTCATTCTTTCCGGCGCTGTCCTGGGAGCAACTCTCCAAGGTGTTGAAAATTCAGC
>JAUXQA010000144.1 GCA_030683195.1 Rhodoferax sp.
CCTGAATGCGATAAACTCTCATTTGCATTGGGGCTCACCCCGTGCGGGTTGTCCATCTTCAGAGGTCGTTCGCGAGGCCAAAGGTCGCAAGGATCGCGTGGTCATGCTGGCGCATTCACTGGCACGGGCCTTGCGTTTGCAAATTCTGGCGGCGCGGGCGCAGTGGGAGGCAGACCACCAAGCTCAGCGCGGCGGTGTAGAAACCCCGCACGCGCTGGAGAAGAAATACCCTCAGGTGGGCAACACGTGGGGGTGGTTCTGGATGTTTCCCTCGCCAACGCGGTCTATTGACCCACGTAGTGGTGTTGAGCGGCGGCACCATTTGTTTGAAGAGCGACTACAACGGGCGCTCAAGAAGGCCGTACCACTGGCGGGCATTCACAAGCCAGTTTCAGTCCACACGCTGCGCCACTCATTTGCCCACGCACCTGTTGCAGGCGGGCACTGACACCCGCACGGTACAAGAATTACTTGGTCAGTCGGATGTCAGCACCACCATGATTTACACCCATGTGCTCAAAGTGGCTGCGGGTGGCACAGCCAGCCCGCTGGATGCGCTCAGTAGCTTGTTGAAATGAATGACTGCTTGGGCGGCGTACTTGACTTACGGGATTTTTCCGCGAGCGGCAGCAATGGGTCTGAAGCCGCCCGACTCGGACGCGCACTCACTACACTGACACGCAAGGCCCCACAGCCCAGCCCTCAGGCAGGGCTGCGGCGCTACCAAGGCACTTGCGACAGCACGGCTGGAGCTACGCCCGCCCTGGGTGTCGGGTCAGGTGCCAGAGACCCTATTGGGGTTGATCAGGTACTTCGTGCCGGTCGCCCGCTGACCGTACACCGCGATAGCCTCTGGTTGGAGTGCCTCCGCCAGGGAAATTTCTTTTGAGTAGCTGCTGGCAAAGGTGGTCTTGAGTTCCGAAACCACGCGTTGGCGCAATTTCTGCGCGCTCGCCTCGCCGATGCGCTGCAAAAAAGGAAACAGAAGCCAGCCGCCCATGCCCCACGAGAAACCGAAGTTGCGAATGAATTCAGTCGGCCTGCTATCCAGACCCCCATAGATGTAAACCTGTTTGTGGGTGGTCGAGCCGTAACGGCTGTACTGCACCGCTGTGCGGTTGAGCGCTGCTTCCATGCAGGTCAAGATTTGTCCCGCCAGAGTGCCACCGCCTGTGGCATCAAACGCGATCGTGGCGCCGGTTTCAATCAGGGCCTGTGTCAGGTCAGCCATGAAAGTGGGCGTGGAGGCGTCACACACATACTTGGCACCTATCCCCTTGAGCATTGCTGCTTGCTCTGACTTGCGCACGATATTGACCAAACCGATCTGATCCTTGATGCAGATTTTGTTGAGCATCTGCCCCAAGTTGGAGGCCGCTGCCGTGTGCACCAGGGCTGTGTGCCCCTCGCGCCGCATCGTGTCGACCATGCCCAGCGCTGTGAGCGGGTTCACAAAACATGAGGCGCCGTCGGCCGGCGTCGCATCTGCGGGCAAGACAAGACATTGCTCGGCCGCGATGCAACGGTACTGGGCGTACATGGCGCCACCCAGCACAGCCACTGTCTTGCCCAGAAGCGCCTGCGCCGCCTCAGACGATCCCGCCGCCACAACTACACCGGCGCCTTCATTGCCCACGGGCATGGACTGGTCCAGTCGTGCTGCCATGCTCTTCATCAGCCGCTCTGGAATCTGCATGGTGACAACCGGATTGGCTGTGGTGCCGGACAACGCGCTGGTGGTGATGTCGGCCGCGCCAAAGAGAAGGCCGATGTCCGACGGGTTGATCGGCGTCGCTTCGATGCGCACCACGACTTCATCGGTCGCTGGGTTCGGTGTAGGGATGCTGACCAGCGACAGTTCCAATTCGCCACTGGATTTGACGAGGGAGCGTAGCTGCAGGCCGCTGGTTATGGTTGGGGTAGTGATCGCAATCTCCTGAAGTTGAAATGTCCTCAAGCACAGGCTTGTTTGAGGGGTGGGATGTAACCTGTTTTGCTCGGCGACAGGCTTACAGCAAAGGGACTCAGCTAGTTCGCCCCGGGACGCTGATTTTCTTCGACCCAAGGTGAATGCCGCCGTCCAGTAGCAACAACTCACCGGTCATGGTACGTGCGCCGGTTGTCAGCCAGACGATGGCTTCGGCCACGTCTTGCGGCGTGCTGGCGCGCTCCAGTGGGGAACTCGACTCCACCATCGTTTTCACCTTGTCAAAGCCCTCCTGTCCTAATCCGTCTACAAACCAGCGTGACGTGACCAGGCCCGGGCAGACAGCGTTGACCCGAATCTCTGGTGCCAGTGCGCTGGCCAGATACAGCGTCATGGAGTTCAATGCGCCCTTGGACGCGATGTATGGAACCGAAGAGCCAATACCCAGCGCCCCTGCAATCGACGATACATTGACCACCGAACCCTTGACGGCCTTCAGATGCGGTGCACAGGCACGAACCATTTGAAACGCACCTACGGTGTTGACCGCATAGATGCGCGTAAAGGTCTCCATGTCCAGAACGTCCCAGTTGGCCGCACCTGTGAAGGTGCTAATGCCCGCGTTGTTGACCAGCGCATCAATGCGGCCCCAGCGGTCGATGGCTGCCTGGGCCAGTGCCCTGCAGGCAGCATCGTCAGCCACATCGCCCTGCACCAGCAGGGTGTCGGCCCCAACGGCCTCACAGGCCAATTGAGATGCTCTGGCCTCAACCTCGCTGCGAGAGTAGTTGATCACCACCTTGTAGCCCTGTTGGGCCAGTAGCAGGGCGGTGGCAGCACCTACGCCAGTGCCAGAGCCGGTGATAAGCGCAACTTTGCAGTCTGTCATGGGAACTCCCTTGCTTGGATTGAAGATGTATTGCGTGGGCTGATCTTATTGAGTGAGCTGGTCACGGTTTCCACTTTAACAGCCTCCAAACAACGGAAATGTCGCAGTCCACGCCATTGCAATCGAGTGTTCTGCTACCCCAGCCCTCGGGTCCGGCAAAAGACTTCAGAGCCATTGCCGCAAAGTACGGGCTCGAATTTCTGAGTTGAACCGTAGCGTGATGATCGCGCGCGCGAATCCTTAGAGTTTGAGAATCAAATTTTTCCAGTTGAAATTTCAGACTGCGGCCTTTCTTCGGTGCCCGCTCTCGCTGCTCAAAACAAAAGCCGGCCAGTCGGTAAAAGTGATTTTCGGACTCCAAGGTCAGCTTTTTTTATCTTTGGGGCAGAAATCGAATGGCCGCTTTACTCAAGTGCGTGCACCCGCTTTGGGCACGTAGCCGAACGCCACGAACGGCTTCTGACTGGAGTTGAATTTGACAACCGGAAAGCTGACTGTCGTGAACGGCTGCAACGGGTCTTGAAGAGACAGCGGCCAGGCCATTAAGGAAGGTTTTCCTTGAAGGACGGGTCAAAGGCTGGGAGCAGTCATCCGTAACTCAAATCGAACCGTCTTCAAACGTGAGGTTTTCGCTGGTAATTGCCTGAACCCGAGGTCCAAAGCTTGAAATGTTTGTCAGTGTGGCGTTATGGTGTGCTATGACTTGTTGTGCCGAGATGGCCGCATTGCCGGCCGACGTATGGGCATCTGAAACCAAAATGACCGGTAGACCAAGAGCAAGAGCGCGACGGGTAGTCGTGTCGACACAAAACTCGGTGTGCATGCCGCATACAACTAATTTTTCAATACCATGAACCTGGAGGATACTCTTCAGTTCGGTCTTCAAAAATGAATCGGGAGTTGTCTTTCGTACTCTTATATCGTGGGGCTCAACTTCAAGTCCGGTTGCGAGTTGCCAAGCATCACTGCCGTGCTCAAGGTAGCCAGATTTTGACTCGTGTTGCACAAAAATTACTGGGGCGCCGGCCTTGCGCGCCTTGCGCGTAACTTGATTTATGCGCAATATCGTTCCATCGCAGTCAAAGGCGGACTCAAGGCCATTGCAAAGGCCCTGCTGAACGTCGATAACAATTACTGCTGAATTCATCCGTTTCCTTCGTCTTGATTGAGGTCTTTATCCTTTCAACTCTACAGTAAGAAGGCAAGCGCTATAAGCGAGCGACTCCGGTTCTTGGAAGTCCGCTCCCGCAGCAGAAGAGTCGGATACTGGCAGTATTTTTTTGTCTGGCTGAACGACCGCAATGGAGCTTTCGGTTCGACGAATGTCCGTTATGGAGCAGCAACCCCGATACCCGCATTTGGTCGATGGCGGGCGCCGACTTTGATGAAATGGTGGCCGCTAAGCCGCCAGCCGAGCCCCAGTTTCCAGCAACAGCTATGGAGCATGCAGATCCCAAATCAATAAAACCGGAATCTCTGTGTTGCCGTCAATTTTCAAGGAACCGCCGTTCGAGCCCACAGCAACAGGCAAGTGACTATGGTCGCCCACAGCCAACCGGGCAATTTTCTCTCAGTATTCTTTTTGAAAAAAATTGAAAGTTCCATAAAAACATCTTTATCCGGTCGAACAGGTCCCGAACTTAGTTGTGCAGAGAGACCACGCGTTCAATGGAAAAGTACGGCCAGGGGCGCTACATCGGAAAAAAATGACGACCCAATGCCCTCAGGTTGTGGGAATAGTTCCGCCGTCGATGACGTACTCCGTGCCCGTAATTGACGAGGCGCGGCTCGACACCAAAAATCCAACCAGGTCCGCAACCTCTGCGGGTTTCGCAGGCCTTCCAATTGGAATGCCCCCTAGTGCGTCCATGAGCGACTGCCGTGCACCGTCGTAATCCGTCCCGCTGCTTCGCGCAATGGTGTCGACGAGCCCCACTGCGGCCTCAGTTTCAACCCAGCCGGGCGACACCCTGACCACGCGGACTCCCTTAGGGCCGACTTCCTTGGACAGGCTTTTGCTGTACGTTGAAAGCGCAGCCTTCGCCGCCGCATACGCGGTGGTGGAGTCGGACAGTGGCAACTGGCGTTGAATGGAGGTGATATGCACCACCACACCTGTTCCCTGGGCCACCATACCGGGCAACAACGCGCGGTCGATGCGCACAGCAGGAAGTAGGTTGAGGTCAAGCGCCTTACGCCATTCACTTTCGTCCAGCACGGCAAAGCCACCCGACGGTGCGGACGAACCGCCCGCCACATGGATCAGGATGTCCACCCCGCCCATGGCCTCTTGCACCATTTGTGCAATCGCCAGACAACCTTCCACCGTCGTGACGTCGGCCGCCACAAAAGCGCCATCCCCAAATGTCGAAGGGCGCGAGCGGGCAGTGGTCAACACAGTTGCACCAGCTTTGGTCAGCTGCGCCACGACTGCCGCACCAATGCCCTTGGTGCCGCCTGTGACAAGCGCTCGGCGACCTTCAAGTTCGACAGGGTTGCGAATTTCCAGCGACTCAATGAGGTCGTCCTTCAAAGAGAAAACATGCATCAGGTCTGCCACTTCGCCTGGGAAGTTTCCTTTGACCCTGGCCAACAGCTTCAGACTGTCACCGCTACGGGACAACCCCAAAGGCTGAAGACTGTACTGGTATTTCGCCGCTGCGGCCGCCTTCCAGGCCTTGATGGCCTCAATGCCGCGATAGGTGCCGCCATCTTCGAGCACAACTGCATCGCCATGAAAACAACTGTCCAGCCGCGACTGGTCAGGATAGGCATTGGATGAAAGGTAACGCGTCACTGCGTCAGGCATAGGAATGGACATGAGAACTCTCGATGTGGTTGTAGAGCGTTCATTTTGGCTATAAACTAACCCGATGAGTAGTACCCACCAAGAAGTAAGTGCTTTGCGCGAGGTCGAACGCAAGGCTTACACGCCACTGAGCGCGGCCATTGATGTCGAAGCCTGTTTCAGCATGCTGGAGGGGCGATGGAAGCTGGTCATCCTGTTCCACCTCTTTGGCGGCCAGATTCAACGCTTTTCCGACCTGGAGAGGCGGGTGACCGGCATTTCGCAAAAGATGCTGGCCCAACAGCTGCGACAGCTGGAGGCAGACGGCATCGTCGAGCGCACCGTGCATCAGCAGATCCCTCCGAAGGTTGACTACCGCATGACGCCCTGGGGCCAGGAGCTGTGCCCCGCCCTAGACGCGTTACTGAAGTGGACCGAACTTCGAGGATCTCACATAGCCTGAGCGAGGCGGTGGACGTCACCCGCTTTTGTAGACATGAGTCGACATCTAGTGGACCTGATCTGGCTTCCCGTTACCGGTCATTGACCACTGACGACTCTTGTTTAGGGCTGTAGGATGCCCACCCGCAGAGCCAAGCCCCAGGCACCCCGACAACGCATAAGGGAGGGCGGCGTGCTCGCCACGTTCAATAGCTCGCGGGCCAGCGCAAGCTTCTGCGGACGTTTACCCAACTGGGCGCGTAAAGTTGTTGGTTTGCCAGGTGACGGCTGAAATTTCACCTGATTCCGCCCATCACGAATAGGCAGGAAAATCTGTGTCGTTGGCAGCAGATTCAGCGCCTGCAAGTGCGGTAGGGCTTGCAGGTTCCCATGGGGGCCCAAACGGGCTTAAATATGAGATTTTCAGCCTCTAGCCGGCGTATCTATTGGATCAATCACACAAAATTCATAGCACATCACTCTTAATTTTGTGCTCGGCAATGAACCGCTCAACACACTGCACCCCGCCTGCCAACGCAGGCAAAGGCCTATTCCACCCGCTCGACCGCCGGCATACCCCAACTGCCGTCCATACCGGCCGCTTTGGGCCAGTACAGGCGTGCGTTGAGCAAGAAGGGCTCTCCCGCTTTCACGGGCAACCAGTTGCTTTGCAGCTTACCCTCCGGGGCTTGGGCCTGCACCAGCAGGTCCAGCGAGCCGTCGGGGTTGTAGACCAAGGGGTCACGGTCACCCAGCGCGTAGCGATTCACCGGGTTGTCAATCAAGAAGTCATCGGCACCGTAAGCCGTGACGGACCAAAACGCGTGGACCGGTGGCAACTCGCCCACCTTGAAATGCAGGCGGTAGCGGTGTTGCCCGTTCAGGGCTTGGCCGCCTCCATCGACCCGGGCGTTGGGGTAAGTGGCATCGGCGGGCAAGTTGGCGCCAATGCCCACCATGGCCACCACCGCGCGGATGTTGTAGGCGGTGCCGTACTGGCCCAGGATGGCGGGCGGCGTGGACCAGCCGCGCACCAGGTCACGCGGCTTCTTTAATTCCTTGGCCACGGTCCAGTCCGCAATCCAGCGACCCAAAGTCACGGCCCATCGGTCCGGCAGACCCCACTGCGGCACCTGGCCGGGCGCCACGCCCAAGCGTGCCAGTTTGGACATCATGGGGGCATCGGCCGCGCTGGGTGGGTTGGCCACCATCAGTTGGGCCAGCCGGGTGAAGAACGCCTCGGTGCCCATGGCGGCCATCTGCACAGTGGGCGGGTTGGGGCGAACCGCTGCTGCTTGCCAGGTGCTTGAGGGCTCGTCTTGCCCCGCTTGCCAGGCCAGCAGGGTGCGCAACTTGAGCGCGTCCTGCAGGCGGTGCACCTGCGGGTAATCGACCACCCCGTTGGTCTGGGTGCGGCCAATTAGCCACACCATTTGCGTGGGCGAGCGCAACAGGGTCAGGCCCGCGGGCACGGTGCCTTGCCATTTGGGGCCGGCCAGCAGGTACTGGCCGCCAGCCTGCCCGGTGCTGCGGGTGCCGGGCACGGCAAAGACGTTGGTCCAGGCGTCCATGAAGGGCATCAGCTCATAGCGCTGGTCGTTGGCCGCCATCTCGAACACCCACGGCCCTTGGCTCATGTCGATGAAGGCGGTGGTGTAAAGTGTGTCGACGTTGGGGCGAACCACCTCCCTGAAATCCGCGCCGGGAAACTGGCGCACCCGGCGCAGTTGGTTCTGGGGGCCGACGGTCAGCGCAGCGTTGGCCCGCGTTACGTCCATGATGACCAGTGGGTAGCCAAAAATATAGGCCTCGGCCCCCAGCACAATCTGCTCGGACTTGGCATACAACCCGCCCACCAGCAAGACCAGGGGCAGGGCAATGGCCACGATGGCGCGCTTGAGGCGGGCAAGGCGGCGTGCGGGGGAGCTTGCAGGTGAGTTCATGGTCCGGGGGCTATCAGGATGGTTCTAAAACCCAGGTGGCTGGTGCCCAGGTCATCGTCTTGTGGTTGGCGCGCGCCCGAGCGGTAACGCATGCAGTAGTTGGGCGCACACAAAAACGAGCCGCCCTTGATGACCCGCTGCCCCACTGCCGCCACGGCGCGCACATCGGACGGCATGGGCAGCGCCACACCGGGTTCGGGATGGGTCGGCGTATAGGCATCAGAGGTCAGTTCCCAGACATTGCCGATCATGTCAAAGAGCCCCAGCGCGTTGGGCGCATAACACCCCACAGGCGCCAGCCCGACAAAGCCATCGTCACCCGAATTCACCACGGGAAAAAGGCCTTGCCAGGTGTTAGCCTGTGCGGGTTGGGCGTGGTCTTGCGCGGCCCGGGTTTGGCCAGCGCGAGCGGCCCATTCCCACTGCGCCTCAGAAGGCAAACTGCGGCCCTTCCAGCGGGCGTAGGCCTGGGCGTCTTCAAAGGCAAGAGTCACCACCGGAAAAGCGCCCCGCCCATCAATCGAGGTGGTGGGGCCACCGGGGTGGCGCCAGTTGGCACCGGGCAGGTAACGCCACCACTGGGTCACATGGCCACCGCCCCGCACGTCGTTGGGCATGACAAACACGACGGCGCCGGGTTGCTGCATGTCGGGCGGCAGGCCCGTGTGCTTTGTCACGTCTACCGCGCGCTCGGCGAGCGTGACATAGCCGGTAGCCCGCACAAACCCGGCGAACTCGTCATTGGTGACCTCGGTGCGGTCCATCCACACGCCCGCCACGGTGGTCTGGCGGATGGGTTGCTCCTCGGGGTTTTCCGTGTCGCCGAACTCAAACGTACCGCCGGGCACCCACACCATGCCGGGGTGGGGGGCGCTGGCAGGCTGGGCGGGCAAGGCGCAGTGCGAGGGTGCCTGCACCGCCTGCATGGCTGTCTGGCGCCCCCACCAAAACCACAGTGACACGCCGACGGCCAACAGCAAGAGGCCGCCCGCAACTGAGTAGCGCCGCCAGAAGGGGCGCGTTTCTTCACGCACGGGGCCCCCGCGCATCAGTTCGCCCAGTAGGTGTACTCATCCTCTGGCTTGGCTTTTTGATCAAGTGTTTTATCTATGGCGATGGGCAGCTCGATGAACGAGGGCCACAGGGGCTGCGGCATGGGGTCGTGGTGGGCTTTGAGCCGTGTTTTCATTTGCGCCAGCTTCTCGGGCTGGCTGGTCGCGAGGTTGGTCTTCTCGGTCGGGTCCACGTTCAGGTTGAACAACCAGTCTTTTTTGGGGCGCTCGGACACGATCAGCTTCCAGCCCTGCTCCTGCATGGCGCGGTAGGGCCCATCCCGCCAGAACAGCGGGCGCTGCGGCTGCTGGACCGGCGGCGAATTCGCGCCCAGAAAAGGCAGCAAATTCACGCCGTCAATCACCCGGTCGGTGGGCAGGCGGGCACCCGCAGCGGCCAGCACGGTGGGCAGGATGTCAATGTTGGACACAGGTGGCTTGTACTGGGTGCCGGGCGCAATGTGGCCCGGCCACTTGGCCACATAGGGCACGCGCAAGCCGCCCTCAAATAATGTCAGCTTCCAGCCCCGGTAGGGCTTGTTGACCTCGGGCAAGCCGATGTAACCCGGTGCGCCGTTGTCGCTGGAGAAGATGACGATGGTGTTGTCGTCCAACCCCTCGTCCTTGAGGGTTTGCAGGACCCGGCCCACACTGCGGTCAATGGAGCGCACCATGCCGGCATACACGCGGCGCCGGTGGTCGGGGATGCCACTCAAGGCGTCGTAGTCGGCCTTGCTGGCTTGCAGCGGGGTGTGCGGGCCCCAGTGGGCCAGGTACATGAAGAACGGGCGATTTCTGTTCTTCTTGATGGCCGTCACAGCCTCGTCGGTGTAGTAGTCGGCGAGGTACTTGGCGGGCTCAAACCACTTGCCGCCGTTGTAACTGGCGGCAAAACGCATGTTGGGCCACAGGAATTTGTCGATGGGGTCGAAGTCCTGTCTGGAGTTTTGCACGTCGGGCGAATTCACCGGCATGTGCAGGCCGCTTTCCATGAACAGGGTCTCATCAAAGCCCTGGTTGTTGGGCCGCATCTCGGGCGTACTGCCCAAATGCCATTTGCCAATGTGCAGCGTGTGGTAACCGCTGGCCTTCAAGGCTTCGGCCACGGTGATCTCTGAGGCGGGCATGCCCAGCTCATTGAAGCTCTTGGCACTTTGGGATTTCTCCTTGTCGACGAGGACCGGATGCAGGTTGTCCGTGTCGGCGTACAGAGCGCCCGCCACGCGCGCCATGGCACCGGGCGTGGGGGTGAATTCCACGCCAAAGCGCCAAGGGTAGCGCCCGGTCATGAGTGCCGCGCGGGACACGGTGCAAACCGCCGCGCCCGCGTAGCCCTGGTCAAAGCGCACACCATCACGGGCAATGGAGTCAATGTTCGGTGTGGGCACGCCTTCTGCCGTCAAACCGCCGCCATTTGTGGATACGTCGTTGATGCCCAAGTCGTCGGCCAGGATGACGATGATGTTGGGCGGGCGTTTTGCCAGGGGCTGTTGCGTGACCTCGGGCCCGGCCAGCCAGGGCACAGGGCGGTTGGGGTCGCGCGGGTTGGTGAGGTCGGTGAACCACCCCAGCGAATACTGGAACACATACAGACGGTTTACATAAACCACGGCAGCCAGGCTGACCAGCACGATGCCGGTAACCAGAAATTTTTTACGACTATTCATGACCGCAGTCTCCGACGCGAATTTGCCTGCAACGTATCTGGCTGTGATGGAAGGGGTCCAATGAACTTCATCGCACCAGCAGATAAGTGACCGAGCCCAGCACCGCCAAAAGACCTGCCACCGCGCTGCGCACCAGGATCAGGCTCACCAGAGGTTTGACCGGAAACACATGCGTTTTTTCGATCGCAGCCCATTTGTGGACAAAGATGTTGGCGTCCGAGCTTTGCAGGGCAAAGCGCAAAAAGTCGCGCCGGCTGCGGTAGCGCACCATGGCTACGTAGTGCCAGGCATCGGCGCCCTCGGGTTCAATGAACGAGCCGCTGCGGCGCGCCACAAACACCACGATGTTGCCGTTTCTCAGCAGCGGCCACAGGATGGCCTTGGCGTAGCGCCGGTCTGCCGCCCGGGAGTCGTCCCCCAGGTCATAGCCCGGGGGGTAGAGCGCCTTGGGGCGGTAGCGCACCAGGTTTTGCATCACAAACTCCTGGCCGTCATCGCTGGCTGCCAACTGGCGCAACTCATCCAGGGCGGCCCGGCTGTGCTCGTCGGTCAGGCGGGTACTGATCCGCTGCATGACCGCTTCCACCTCGGCCGGACTCATGGGCTTGCCCCGCCCGCCATACCAAAGGTGAAACACGCCGTACAAAACCACCAGCGGGATGACCACCAAAAGCCAGGTCGCCATGCCCTAAGCCGCCCGCCCAACGACCGAGAACTGCGCGGTGTTGTCCTGCAACCATTGCGCTGACAGCGGAGCCTCATGCTGGCTGGGGTGAAACTGCGGCGAGAGGTAGTCACGCCATAGGCCGTAGTTGCTGCGGATCATGCCGTCTCGGGCAAACAGCAATTTAGCCCCGCTGCGCCAGGTGCTCAGCTTGAACAGGCTGCCGTCATGCCACAGGTTGCGCACCGTCTGGCGCAGCACATCGCTCAGGAAAGTAACAGTGATGTAGCGGAAGATGCGAATGCGCCACAGGTGGTTGCCGCTCATGGCCTGGTAGATGTCATAGGCCGTATTGCGGTGCTCGGACTCTTCGGCGCTGTGCCACAGCCACAGGGTCTTGAGGCGCGGCTCGGCCCCTTCAAGGGCCTCGGGGTGGTGCAGCATCCAGTCCGCAAAGATGGCGGTGAAATGCTCGGTGGCGGCAGTGGCCGCCACATGAATGCGCACGTCGCGGTGGGCATTGGCCTTGAGCCGGCGAAGGGCGCGTTGCTCGATCTCATTGCGAAAGCCCAGGCGCTCCAGATGCCCGTTGAACAGCGCATGAATGCGCCGGTGCGTGGCCTCCTGCCCGACAAAGCCCTGCACCTCGGCAGCAAAGCGCTCTTGCTCTGGGGATGGCAAGGTTTTGAGGCCGTTGCGCACAGAGTCCATGAAGTACTGCTCCCCCACAGGAAAGCTCATGGACAAGGCGCTGAAAAACGCCGACCTGAATGCATCGCCCCCATTCCAGCGGGCTTCAAACGGGGTGTTCAAGTCAATCAACAATCGTCGGACGACTAATTCGGTCATGGTTCGGCTTCCAATCAGGTGCAGATACGCAATATTTTCAATACACCACTGTATTGTTTGACGCGTTCACTGTCAACCCGGGCATACCCGAATGGGCTTTTGACGCGCCCAACGTACATTACTGTCTTGAAAAGGAATCTGACCGATGGAGCAACAAACCGTACAGCTGCTAGCGATCCTGGGCGTCTTGCTCAGCTTTGGTGTGGTCGAGCTGGTGCAGGGCCGTTTTTTTGCGCCCGAGGCCACCCGCGAGGACAACCGGCTGGACATCGCGGTGACGCTGCTGTTCCCCCTGATCTCGGGCGGCGTGCTGGCCGCCTCCACCGCCCTGTGTGCGTGGCTACTGCCGGAGCAACGCGGCGCGCTGGCGCACTGGCCGGTGTGGCAAATGTTGCTGGTGCTGCTGCTGGCCGACGACCTCACCCAGTATTTTTGGCACCGCCTCAGCCACACCTCCTTTTTGTGGCCACTGCACCGGGCGCACCACTCAGCGGCCTATATGAGCGTGCGCATTGTCTACCGCAACAACGCGTTTTATTACGCCCTGATGCCGGGCCTGTGGCTCTCGGGCCTGCTGGTGTTCATGGGTTTTGGCTGGGTGTATGTGGGCTACACCATCGTCAAGCTCACGGTGATCATTGGCGCGCATTCCGCCGTGCGCTGGGACCAGTGGTTGTACCGGTACCGCGTGCTGGCGCCGCTGGCCTGGGTGCTGGAGCGCACCATCTCCACCCCCGCCACCCACTTTGCCCACCATGCCCTGACCGAGGACGATGGCGTGGGCCACTACACCGGCAACTTTGGAAATTTGCTGTTTGTGTGGGACATGCTGTTTGGCACCGCGCACATCACCCGGCGCTACCCCAAGGCCTATGGGTTGGCCGATGACCGGGCGCACGGCTCGGAGCCCTGGCTGGCG
>JAUXQA010000164.1 GCA_030683195.1 Rhodoferax sp.
GCCAACTCCTCGTTTGTGCACCAGTTGGCCGACGAGTCCGTGGGCATGGAGGAGCTGCTGATTTCGCCCCTGCGCCTGGAGCCCGAGACCTCGCTGCCCCTGCCACTGGATCTGTTCGGCGCGGCCCGCCACAACAGCGCCGGGCTGGACCTGACCGTGCCCTTGATGCGCGCCCCCCTGCTGCAAGCCTACGCACAAGCGCAAGTGCCCGTGGTACCCGTATTTGATGCCAAATTGGCCTCTAGCCGGCTTGATATAAGCGCTAGCAGCTATAAAACCTGGAGCAAGGTGGACGTAACTCAGCGCGCCGCCATCCTGCGCCGCGCAGCAGACGCTTTGCAAGCCCAGCTGCCGCGCTTCTGCGCGCTGCTGGTCAAAGAGGCCTTCAAGACCTGGGGTGACGCGGTGAGCGAGGTGCGTGAGGCGGTGGACTTCTTGCGCTACTACGCGGGGGAGGCCGAGCGCATCATGGCGCCGATCGCCATGCCTGGTCCGACGGGCGAGTCGAATGAGTTGCGACTGATCGCCCGTGGCCCCTGGGTCTGCATCAGCCCCTGGAACTTTCCGCTGGCCATCTTCATGGGCCAGGTGGCGGCAGCCTTGGCCACCGGCAACACCGTGCTGGCCAAACCCGCCGAGCAAACCCCGGGCGTCGCGCTGGAAGCCGTGATGTTGCTGCATGCGGCCGGCGTACCCGAGGGCGCGCTGCAACTGATACACGGCCCCGGCGACACTGTGGGTGCCGCACTGGTGGCCGCACCCGGCGTGGCCGGTGTGGTGTTCACCGGCTCCACGGCGGTGGCCAAAATCATCAACCGCGCGCTGGCCGCCAAAGACGGCGCCATCGTGCCGCTCATTGCGGAGACTGGTGGCATCAACGCCATGCTGGTCGACAGTACCGCGCTGCCCGAACAGGTGAGTGACGCCGTGGTGCAAAGCGCCTTCAGGAGCGCCGGCCAGCGTTGCTCGGCGCTTCGCCTGCTGTGCGTGCATGAGGCCATTGCCGACCCTGTGATTGAGATGATTCAGGGCGCGGCCCTTGAACTGGTCACAGGCGACCCCGCGGACCTGGCCACCGATGTGGGCCCGGTGATTGATGCCGAGGCCTTTGAAAGCATTCAAAATCAACTCAAAAGGCTCAATTTAGAGTCAAAACCGCTTCTAGCCAGCGTATCGATTGCCTCAAGCGCTACTAATTCAGGACTAATCGATTCAGCTGCTTCTGGTTCCGTGACGTCAACTCTGGCGAATTTGATCCAGCCCCAGGCGTTTGAAGTGGGTGCCATTGCCGACCTGAAGCAGGAAATCTTTGGCCCCGTGTTGCACATCGTGCGCTGGCGCGGTGACCCCCAGGACGTGATCGACCAGATCAACGCCCTGGGCTACGGCCTGACCATCGGCATCCAGACCCGCATTGATAGCCGCGCCCAGGCGCTGGCGCGCGCCGCCCATGTGGGCAATGTCTACATCAACCGCAACCAGATTGGCGCGGTGGTGGGCGTGCAGCCGTTTGGCGGTGAGGGCCTGAGCGGCACCGGCCCCAAGGCGGGTGGTCCGCACTATTTGTACCGCTTTTGCGCGGAGCAGACGATTACGGTGAACACCACCGCAGCGGGGGGCAATGCCGCGCTGTTGGCGGGTGGGCATTAAGGTAAACAATCCGCCGCATCCAACTTGTCCAGCATGGCCAGTGCCCTGTCGGCATCCCCCGTAGCCGCCATGGCAGGCAATGGTTCTCGGTATCCCACGCGGCCAGCATGTGCGCGCTGAGCTGCTTCACCAGCTTGTTCATTGACAGACGCCGGCTATGCGGCAGCTTTTTTAACGCAGCGCCGGCCATCATCTTTCACCCAGCCATCGGCATTGATGCGAATACCGTGTTCCAAGTGCAGGCCACCTTGCGCCGTCGCATCCTGCGCGCCTTCGTGGGCCGCGGCGTGCTCTAGAGTTTCGAGGCCAAAGAGATGCCGGACTACCAGCACAGCGCATCACCCAGGCTTTTGTGCGCTGGATGGCGCCACTCCTGAGCTTCGCCGCCGAGGAGGCCTGGGGACACTGGTTGGCCAGAGTGAATGCGCACATGCCGGTCAGCGGCTGGAACTGGCTCAAGCCGGTGTTTGCCGGCAGCTACTTTCCCGCCTCAGGCCCTGCAGCGCGCGGCTCACCCCGCCGATCAGGCTTTCGCCAAGGCCGCCTTGCGGTCTTCGTTGACTTTCTGGGCGCTGGGCCGTTCGCCGATAAGTTTCAGATATGACTTGTAGTCCACCCCGGCCGTCATCAGCAGGTCTTCGCCCAGCACCAGCTTGGTGGCCGAGCCGACCAGCGGCAAGCTCACATAGGCAGCGCAATCGGCCTGGGTGAAGCTGTCGCCAGCCGCAAAAGGTGCAAACCTGGCCAGGCGCTTGAAACCGACGATGTTTTTTTCCAGCGCTGCGCGCACACGCTCCTTGGTGCTGTCGCTGACAGTGCCACCAAAAAACGCCTGCAGATAAAGGTCCCGAGCGACCAGCTCAAGATGCAGGTCAATGAAAGTGATCAGCTCCCGCACCTTGGCCGCCGCATAGGGGTCAGCAGGCAGCAGTGCAGGCGTGGGAAAGGCGGCCTCAATGTATTCCAGCATGGCCTGGCTTTCGCACAGCCCGCCCTGCGCGGTGCGCAGAAAGGGGATCTTGGCCAGCGGCGAATCGGCCAGCACCGCCTCATCGGTGCTCTTGGTCATCACACGCTCTTCCGTGAACGGCACGTTCTTTTCAAGCAGTGCGAGCTTGACCTTGTTGTAGTAGTTCGAAACCGGGAAGCCGCAAAGGGTCAGCATGAGGATGTCTCCTGAGTGATTGGGAATGGTATGCCACAGCTTAGTTTAGGGCGCCCGGCCTGATTGTGGCTGCCACCGGCGTGACATCTACTGGCCAAGCCTTCAGCGCAATGATGGGGCGCATAGTTGGACCGCCAGGGCCATTCCACGCTTCTATCCCAAGCTCACGCCGTTCCGCCCGCGCCAGCGTATTGAAACCTGAGGCAGGCCTGTGGGCCGCCATCATCAGCGGCTTTCTGATGTCGGCGCTGGGGGGCTCGTTGGTGCAGATCGGCGGACCGGCAGATCAGGTTCCGTGAATCCAGCGCTGGCCCACCTGATCCCGCCCCAAGCCTTTGAAGTGAACGCGATTGCTGATCTCAAGCAGGAGATTTTTGGCCCTGTGCTGCACATCGTGCGTTGGCGCGGTGACCCGCAGGCCGTGATCGACCAGATCAACGCCTTGGGTTACGGCCTGACCATCGGCATCCAGACCCGCATTGACAGCCGCGCCCAGTCGCTGGCGCGCGCAGCGCACGTGGGCAACGTCTACATCAACCGCAATCAGATTGGCGCGGTGGTGGGCGTGCAGCCGTTTGGCGGCGAGGGCCTGAGCTGCACCGGCCCCAAAGCGGGTGGGCCGCACTACCTGTACCGCTTTTGTGCAGAGCAAACCATCACCGTGAATACCACGGCGGCGGGGGGCAATGCGGCGTTGTTGGCGGGTGGGCACTAAGCAGGAGTGTCTGCGCCATCCAGTCTGACCGGATCGGGCGGGCGTTCACCGGGCCATGATGAAAGCAAAGAAAGCCGCCAGGCAGTGCCTGGCGGCTTTCTTTCGGTAGTCAAGGGCAATTTCGCAAAGAAATTGGCCTCCAGCCGGCGAATCAAGAGCTATGAAGCTACCTATTCAGTAGCGTAAATGGCATCGCTGGCTTCTTGATTCGGTGCTCAGGACTTGTGGGCGTAACGACCCGGAAACACTTCATTGAGTTTCATGCCGGTCTCGCCATTGGCCACGATATCGCCGGTGCGCAGTGCTTCACGCAAGTCAGCGCGGACTTCCTCGCGGCTCATGGTTTGTTCAGCCACTTGGGTGGGGTACTGGCCTGGGTGCATTTCGTTGGCCGGGATGCCCGCCTCGGCGTTGGCCACCACCTCACCCGTGCGGCGCGCTTCACGCAAGTCCGCCTGAACTGCTTCGCGGCTCAGTTGGTTGGTGGTTTTGGCCGCAAAGCTGCTGGGGTGCGCTTGCTGGAGCTGAGCCATGGCGTCAACCGGAGCGGCATTCTGGGCCATGACATTACCGGTGGCCAAAGCAGCCAAAGCCAAAGTGAGGGTAGAGAGAGTCTTGCGGTTCATGGTGTCGTCCTTACAGGTTAAAAGTGGTTCGGTCGGCGGGAACTCATTTCCTGCCAGACCTGATTCGAAGAGGCTGTTAGTTGCATTCGTTTCGTCGATGTATGAACTATATAATTTCTTTAATGGTTGATAAACAACCATAAATGAATTACTGAGTTGTTAATTTAGAAACAATCTAGCTGCACTGAGAGGCAAATAGGAACTCAGGAAGCGTTGATGAAACCCAATCGCTTGCTCGCCACTAGTGGCATTGCCTCAGTCGGGGTGAAGATCGAAGGCGGTGGAGCCAATGCTGCATGGGCTGCCCTGAAAACCCAAGCCCCTGTGGTTGAGCGCTTTGGCTTGCAAGGTTTTGGCGGACGCACCGCCGCCAATGAAAATGTGTTGCTCAACACCATCAAGGCGCGCCTGTACTTGGCAGCGCGTGTGGCGATGCGCGTTGCGCAAGGCAAGGGGCTTTAAGCCCTACTTCAGGCCCATGCAGTTGGCGTAATAGGTCACGGTGGCGGGCCAGTCTGAAAAGATACCCATGATGCCGACGTCTTTGGCCAGCACGTCGAGCACCTGCATCGTGTCACCCTCACGTTTGATCAAGGGCGCCACGGTTTGGTAGTACCAGCCCGGGTTGCCGTTGGCCAGCACACCCGAGCGCTCCAGGCTCCAGGCGATGATTCCGAGGCCCGCTTGCCTGGCGTTTTTGGCGTACTGTGAGGGGATCAACTTGCCATCGGCGCTGTCCAGCAGGGCAAAGATCGGCGGCGCAACGATCTGGATGCCGTCTGCCTTGTAGCTCTGCAGTTGGGCCAGGGTGGGCAGGTCTGCCGCCTTGTTTGCGCTGTCCAAAAATACCGCCTGCTTGCCAAAGGCGGACTCATTTTTAATCCAGTACAGCACATCATTTTTATTGAACGATTGTGCAAAAACCTGCGATGCGGGCACCTTGGCCGCCTTGTATTCGTCAATCATTTTTTGCGCATAGCTCTCCTGGCTGAAACCGTCAAACGGCATGCTGACGCTGGCTGATTTCAACTCCGGCGTCATCTTCACGCCCAATTGGGTGAACAAGGCAATGCTTTCGGCGTGCGTCATCAGCGTGCCACTGGTTGGGCCGCTGTACAAGTCGGTGCGCCAATTGGCAGTGCCTGCCATGTACTCCGCCACGGTTTTAGCCTTGACGTTGGCGGCGTCCATCTTGCCGCGCAGGGTTTTGAATTCGGCCAGCGTGATGTCGCTGGTGCGGCATTCGGCGCTGGCGGGTGTGTTGGCCACCGGGTCATGCGGGGTGAAGGCCTTGGTGCATTTGGCCGCCAGGGGTGTGGCCAAAATATTGGTGGTGGTGTGTAGGTCGTTTTGCGCATGGCGGCAGACCAGTGCTTTGTCTTTGGTGAACGTCACGTCGCACTCCACAATGCCAGCGCCCATGCGGGCCGCGGCCTCATACGACTCTTTGGTGTGTTCGGGGAACATCAGCGCGGCACCGCGGTGGCCGATGGAAAAATCAGTTCTCATAAAGGGGCCATTGGCGCAACTTTGCAGCTTGTCTTTGAGCGGGCCGGGCGACATGTCAGCGGTCAAAAAATAGGGCCGCTGCCCCACCTGAATGTTGGTGGAGAAGGCATTGGGTTGCGCGAAAACAGAAGCCGCTTGAAACGACAGAAGCGCGACTGTGAGAGACGGCACGATTTTCTTCAGCATGGGGTGGCCTTGCAGGTGGGGTTTGTATTCAGCGTGCCACTCTAGTCGGTCGCCGTGACAAGCGCGTGAAGTGTGTCGGTTTGTTGCCCAGAGGCTGTGTGTGTTTCAGGCCGCCAGTGCTTGTAGTCTGGAATGACCGTTGTCATGCGAACCGGCTCAAAGTGCTCAGTTCAAAATCAGAACCGCTCCTGGCTGGGGAGGGGGCTGGTCTTCGTGCCGATTTTGCGCTGTGCGTCGGCAGTAGTCCTCAAACTCACTGGCGACCACCGGGCGCGAATAAAGATAGCCTTGACCAAAATTACATCCGGCCTGCGCGAGCAAGTCGCGCTGGAGTTCAGTCTCCACGCCTTCAGCAATAACCTGCATACCCAACTCATGTGACATCCGCACTATCGCCTTGCACAGGGTCAAATTCTTCGATCCTTCGCCCAGGGCGGTCATGAAAGACTGGTCAATTTTGACGAAATCAATATCAAAGCGTTGCAGGTACGACAGCGATGAGTAGCCCGTACCAAAGTCGTCCAGCGACACTTTCAGCCCGATTTCATTCATCAGTGCCAGCTCACTTTGCACCAGGGGTGTGGCGTCCAGCAGCAGGCCTTCGGTAATTTCCACCACGATGGCTTCTGGCGGCAGGTCGATGGACGCCAGGTAGTCGCCCCAGTCACGTACCTGCCCGTTTTTGCATTGAAATTGCAGCGGAGATTTGTTGACCGCTACCTGCATGTTTGGCAACCCGTTAAGGCGCCACTGCTTGACCTGTTGGGCCGTTGTGCGGAAAACCCAGTCGCCAATCTCCACAATCAGCCCGATGGACTCCGCCACGGGAATGAATTCGGCCGGCGGTATTAAACCCAGTTGGGGGTGGTTCCACCGAATCAGGGCCTCGGCCTTGGTGACTTCACCGTTGGCCATGTCAATGATCGGTTGATAGACCACATAAAACTCACCGACGGCCAGCGCACGGCGCAAGTCATTGGCCATGCGCAAGCGCTGTTGCGCTTTTTCCTGCAGATTGGCGGTGAAAAAAGAGAAGCCATTTCGCCCCTGTCGCTTGGCCTCATACATGGCCTGGTCAGCCAACTTCAGCAGTTCATTAATACCTTCACCATCTTGCGGAAACAGGCTGATACCGATGCTCGCCGAGATCACCACGGCGTTGCCCGCCAGAAAAAATGGCTTGTGAAGACTGCCCAAAATTTTTTGCGTCAGGTCGGCGATGTTGTCTGTGCCAACCTGCTCTGTGAGGATGATTGCAAATTCATCACCACCCATACGGGCCAGGGTGTCGGTGGCGCGCAAAAGGTGCGAAATCCGGGTTGAGGCCTCGATCAGGAGTTCGTCGCCTATGGCGTGACCCATCGTGTCGTTGACCTCCTTGAAGTGATCCAGGTCCAGCATCAACAGCGCTAGCCCGAACCCGCTGCGTTTGTGACTATTCAGGGCCTGTTCCCAGCGATCGCGCAACATTCTGCGGTTGGGCAATCCAGTGAGCGCATCAAAGTTGGCTTGTTTCCATATCAGGGCCTCTGCCTTTTTGTGCTCGGTGATGTCGTGCGCAATGCCATAGGTCCCGATGAGCACGCCCCGGGTATCGAACAGTGGCATTTTCATGGACACGTTCCAAGCCTCGCGCCCATCAGACCAGCACTCCTGGTGCAACTGGTTCATCACAGGTTGGCCCGTGCGCATGATTTCCAGTTCTTCACGGCGTGTTTGGGCCGCATGCTCCGCCGAATAGAAGTCGGCATCTGATTTGCCCACCGCCTGCGCCGGGTCATTGAGTCCGTAGCGCTTGGCCAGGCTGGAGTTGATGCGAATAAAGCGACTGTCCCGGTCTTTGAAAAAAATCTGGTCCGGAACACTGTCCATCATCGAATGCATCAAGTCGCGCTCATGTTGCGCCACCAGCAGGCTGCTGTAGTTTTCGGTCACATTGCGCCACTGCACCACAACGCCAATCTTCTCGCCCATGACCCGATGGTCGTACACCACGCGTTCGTACCACTGTTCATTGTTCAACTGGAAGTGGGTGGTGCTGGGTGCGATTTCACCTGGCACCATCATGCGCAGCATCAGGGCATCGGCCTGCGGATTGGCCAGCATCGACAACTGATGGCTGAAGCGCTGCTCAGGCGTCATTGAATAGAGTGCGGCGAGCGAAAGTCCCCACATGGCGCTGTATTGCGGGTTGGCAAAAA
>JAUXQA010000166.1 GCA_030683195.1 Rhodoferax sp.
CCAATGGCTTGTATGTCCACAACTGCGCAGAGCAACCATTGCCCCCGTACGGGTGCTGCTGCCTGGGCTCCATCGACCTCACGCGCTTTATCACCCAGCCATTTGAAGCCGATGCTAACTTCGACAATGCTGCCTTTGCCGAGGTGGCCCGGGTGGCAACCCGCATGCTCGACAACGTGCTGGATGTGACCGTGTGGCCCCTGGCGCAGCAGCAAGAAGAAGCCCGCAGCAAGCGCCGCGTGGGCCTGGGCTTTACCGGGCTGGGCGATGCGCTGGTGATGCTGAACCTGCGTTATGACACGCAAGCCGCGCGCGACATGGCCACCCATATCTCGACGTTGATGCGCGACACGGCCTATGACGCCTCAGTAGAACTGGCGATTGAACGCGGGGCTTTTCCCCTGTTCAATGCCGACCTGTACCTGAGCGGCCAAACCTTTGCCTCGCGCTTGTCACCGGCCCTGAAAGAGCGGATCCGCGCCCACGGCCTGCGCAACTCGCACCTGCTCTCGATTGCGCCAACCGGCACCATCAGCCTGGCATTTGCTGACAACGCCAGCAACGGCATTGAGCCCGCCTTCAGCTGGAGCTACACCCGCAAGAAACGCATGCCTGACGGCGGCTTCAAGGAATACGCCGTGGAAGACCACGCTTGGCGCCTTTACCGCCACCTCAAGGGCGAAAACGCACCACTCACTGATGCCTTCGTCACCGCACTGGAGATGAGTGCCCAGGCGCATGAGGCGATGGTGGCCGCCGTAGCGCCCTATATCGACACGGCCATTTCCAAAACGGTCAACGTGCCTGCGGACTACCCGTATGCCGACTTTCAGCACCTGTACATGGAAGCGTGGCAGTCAGGGCTCAAGGGCTTGGCGACTTACCGGCCCAATGCCATCCTGGGGTCGGTTTTGAGCATCGCGCCTACGGCGGGCGCCGAAGTTGCCACACCCCTGCACATCGAAGGCGCCAACCAGCGTTTGTCACTGGAGCACCTGCCCGCGCCGGTTTTATCCTCCTTGCGGTGGCCTGGCCGCCCGGAATTGCCAGAGGGCAACCCGGCCTGGACCTTCATGGTGCATCACCCTTTTGGCGACTTTGCGCTCTTTGTGGGCGAGCTGGCGCCCGAAGAAGGCGGCGCCCCCAAACCTTTCGAGGTGTGGGTGAATGGCACCGATCAGCCCCGTGGTTTGGGCGCCTTGGCCAAGACCTTGTCCATGGACTTGCGCGCCAACGACCCCGCCTGGCTGCAACTCAAACTCGACGTCCTGGCCACCGTGGCCGAAGAGCATTCGTTTGAGATGCCGTTTCCGCCCCACGGGGAAAGCAGGCTGTTTCCGGGCGTCGTAGCAGCCACTTCGGCCGTCATTCGCTGGCGCTGCGACCAACTCAAGGCCTTGCCAGTGAGCGATAAAAAAGTGCCCACGCCCGTGATTGATGCCATGTTCAGCCGGGGCGAGCCACAAACCGGCCCCTCGGGCACGCTGGCCTGGTCGGTTGACATCAACAACCCCGCCACCGGCGAGGTGTTCACGGTCACGCTCAAGGAAGTCAACTTGCCCGGCCCGGATGGCGCCACCGTCACCCGGCCCTGTGCGGTAGGCTTTTCAGGCAATTACCCGCGGGCCATGGACGGGCTGGCCCGGGTGCTCTCGCTGGATATGCGGGTGATTGACCCCGCCTGGATCGGCATGAAGCTGCGCAAGTTATTGAACTACGCTGAGCCGTTGGGCCATTTCATGGCCTTTGTGCCGGGCCTGCCGCACGGTGAACGCCGCCAGCAAACCTGGCCCTCCACTGTGGCATATCTGGCGCGCCTGATCATTCACCGCTACGCCATGCTGGGCGTGCTGGACGAGAACGGCTATCCGCTGCGCGAGATGGGCGTGCTTGACGCCCCCAAAAACCAGGACGCTCCCACCACCATGGCCGGCAAGCTTTGCCCAGAGTGCGGCAACCCCACCGTCATTCACAAGGACGGGTGTGATTTTTGTACCGCGTGCGGGTATGTCGGGCAGTGTGGCTGACCGAGCCGGGAATTCAGTCGCGCACCACCAGCACCGGCAAGTGGGTGTGTGACAACACGGCTTGGGTGACACTGCCGAGCACCAATTTTTCCAGGCCGCTGCGGCCGTGGGAGCCCATCACGATCAGATCGGCCTGGGCTGACTCGGCAGCCTCCACCACGCCA
>JAUXQA010000170.1 GCA_030683195.1 Rhodoferax sp.
GCCTTTACCGGCGCGATCAAGGCGCGCGATGGACTGTTTTATTACGCCCAGGGTGGCACCCTGTTCCTGGACGAAGTGGCTGATCTGCCTCTGCCCTTGCAGGCCACCCTGCTGCGCGCTCTGGAAGACCTCAAGATCCGGCCGGTGGGCAGCGAGAAGCTGCTGCCGGTGAACGTACGCATCATCGCCGCCACCAACCGCTCCCTGGTGGAAGAAGTGGCCGCCGGACGCTTCCGCAAAGACCTGTACTACCGGCTGCAGGTGGTGGAAATCACGCTGCCGCCTCTGCGCGAGCACAAGGAAGATATTGCCGACTTGGTACGCCATTTCATGGCCCAGCTGGCGCCCGTTTTAGGCGTGGCGCCGCTGGACATCACGCCTGCCGAGATGGACTACCTGATGCAATACGACTGGCCCGGCAATGCCCGGGAGCTGCGTAATCTGGTGGAGCGCTCCCTGATTTTGGGCGCGCTCAATGTGTCGGCGCTGTACTCCTTGGGCAACCGCGCTGCATCAGCCTCCACCCTGACTCGCGCAGAAGGCGCCACCACCGACCTGCAGGCCCTGGAAAAGCAGCATATTCAAACCGTTCTGGACTCCGTCCAGGGCGACAAGACCCGCGCTGCCCAGCTATTGGGTATTTCACGGCGCACGCTGGAGCGGCGGCACGCCGAATGGGCCCTGAAGTGAAGCCCGACATACATTGGCAGAGGGGTCTGAGGGAGTGGCGGTGGATCACCCACTCTGTTCGGAACAAACTGCTGGCCATGGCCTTGCTGCCCCTGCTGGTGGTGTTGCCCCTGCTGGTCGGTGCACTGGTCATTTGGGGTAATGCCGCCTACGACCGGCTCCTGATCACCAAGGTGCGCAGTGATCTGGCGGTAGCGCGGGGCTACTTTCAACAGGTGCTTTACACCGTGGGTGCCGGAACCCAGGCTGTCGCTGCCTCACACACCTTGCATGTGGCGCTGGCGCGCCAGGACCTGAAAGGCCTGCAGCAGCAATTGATGGACGCACGGGCACGGCTTGATTTTGATTTCATCAACCTGTACAACCCGCAGGGCACGTTACTCACCGCCAACTGGATCGCACCGCCCGAACGGCATTTTCCTGCGCCTCTGCAGGCCGAGGGCGACTCCACGCTGGCGAGCCAGTCACCCGCATCACAGGCGAACCTGGCGCTCATGAGCGGCACTGAACTGCTCACCCTGGCTCCGCACCTGGCCGAGCGCCTGAACATTCCACTGATCGCCACACGGGGCGCGTCGCCCACCGAACGCAGCACCGAAGACCGGGCGCTGGTGATGCTCTCCACCACGCCGGTTCTTGGCGCCAACGGCGAAACCCTGGCCCTGCTGCGCGGAGGCGTACTGCTTAACCAGAACCTGGATTTGATCGACCACATCAACCGCATCGTCTACCCTGAAGGTTCCCTGCCCTTTGACAGCCACGGCACCGCCACCCTGTTCATGGAAGACGTGCGCATCACCACCAATGTACGTTTATTTCAGGACCAACGCGCCATTGGCACCCGCGTCTCGCAGGCTGTGCGCCAGGCCGTGCTGGAACAGGGCGGCACCTGGCTGGACCGCGCCTTTGTTGTGAACGACTGGTATGTGTCAGCCTATGAGCCGCTGATTGACTCCGCCGGCCAGCGGGTCGGCATGTTGTATGTGGGTTTCCTGGAGAAACCGTTCAGGTTCGTGAAGTACGGCATGTTGGCCCTGATTGCGGGAATCTTTGTGTTGGTGATGGTACTTGCCGCCCTGTTTTCGGTTCGTTGGGCGCGCAGCATCTTCAAGCCGGTAGAGCAGATGAATCACGCCATGCAGCGGGTTCAGGATGGCGACCCGGGTGCACGCGTCGGCCCCGTGGAGGCCCGTGATGAAATTGGCACCCTGGCCAACCACCTGGACCAATTGCTCAATGTTATTGACGATAAAACCCAGGCACTGCAACGCTGGGCTGGCGAACTGGACGCCAAGGTTATCGCCCGCACACAGGAGCTGGCCCAAAGCAACACCTCATTGCAAGCGGCCCAACAGCAGCTCATCAAGTCAGAAAAGCTGGCCACCATTGGCCAGCTCACGGCCAGCGTGGCGCACGAAATCAACAACCCGATTGCGGTGATTCAGGGCAACCTGGACCTGGTGCGCGAGCTATTGGGGCCGCACGCCCAGCCCGTGGCCGCCGAATTGAAGCTGATGGACCAGCAGGTGGACCGCATGCGCCTGATCGTGACCCAACTGCTGCAACACGCCCGGCCCACCGACTATGCGGGCTATGTAGAGCTTGTGGATGTGAACAAGACGCTGGAGAACGCGTTGCTGCTGGTCGGGCACCTGCTGGCCCACACGCGCATTGACATACGGCGCGAACTGCAGGCCAGTGCCCGGGTAGGCGTCAATGCCCAGGAGCTGCAACAGGTGGTGATCAACCTGCTCATCAACGCCATTCAGGCCATGCCCGAGGGTGGCACGCTCACCCTGAGCACCAGAAACTGGTTGAACGACGATACCAACCCACAGCCCCAAGGCGCGTGTATCGAGGTGCAAGACAGCGGTTCAGGCCTGAATGAGGCGGCACTGGAAAAAGTATTCACACCCTTCTTCAGCACCAAAAACGACGGAAATGGTCTGGGCCTGTGGATCAGCCAGGGTCTGGTGGAGCGCTACGGCGGGCGAATCACCGCAGTCAATATAGCCAGCGGCCACGGCGCCTGTTTTACGGTATGCCTGCTGACCGAGGCCCGCGTACCGGGCGAGACACCCGCAGACGCCTCACCCAAATAGCCTGCTGTTTAGCTACTTAATCAGTAGCTGAGGATGCAATTTTTACGCCGGCTAGAGGGGTATTTAGCTACTTTTTTTAACCAACTCCGTTTAAACCGCCCCAACCGGCCCGAAGCAGCCTGAATCGGTCATACCAGCATGTCAAAACCCTGGGCTTCCACGGCCATGAAAGCGCGGGTGAGTCCGCCCACTGCACCGTAAAAGCGGGCGCGGGGGTGTGCCTCCAGGTCATCGCACAGGGTGTTGACCCACGGCTGCAGGTGCGTGGCAAAAAATTCGCGCTGGCGTGTGAGGTTGGCTACGGCCACATCGTCCGAGGCAATCAGGTAACGCATGACCTCACACAGGTAGGCCACATGGTCTTCGGTCTCGGACATGGAGTCATCACGGGCCAGGCCCAGGCTGGCCAGGTCGGTGCGCAATTTGGCCAGCGGCTTCTCATTCAAAAACCCGCTCAAAAAATGCGAGCCATACAAGTACACCTCGGGCTTGCCCATGCCACCAAACAAGGTGTTGAACTCGCTGCGAATCGCTTCATCCGTCATCTCGCGGGCAGCGCCCACCAATGCGCGCCAAGGCTCCTCCAGAAAAGCGCCCGCTGCCGGGGCATCGGTGGCCGCCGCACGCAGGTCTGCTATCAACTCTGATGTAGGTGGCGCATAAAAGACGAGGGCTAGCAGCCCATACAACTCGGAACGGGCGGTTTCTTCGTCAAGCGCGCTGGAGCGCAGGGAGTCGGGCGTGTTGGTCATCAGAGGTCCGTGATTTTGATTTCGTTTTGAGCCGAGTAAATATCGACCACGCGGCAGTCGCTGCACATCTTGAGACGTTCCAGGGCAGCACCCTGAAACATGCTGTGACCAGCCAACTTGCCCAACATGGACTCGATCGCCTTGAGTGTGCCAAAGGGTTTGGCGCAGCGCACGCAGGCATAGGGCTTCATCTCATTGATGACCACAGCCTCCTTGCGCATGGGGCTCAAACTGAGTTGGGGCACCAGGGTGATGGCTTTCTCGGGACAGGTGGTGGCGCACAGGCCGCACTGCACGCAGTTTTTCTCCACCAGCTTGAGCTGGGGCGACTCGGCGTTGTCTTGCAGCGCACTGGCCGGGCAGGCGTTGACGCAGCTCAGGCACAGCGTGCAGGCGTCCTTGTTGATCACCAGCATGCCCAGCGGCGCACCGGCGGGCAAGGCAATGACTGCGGGCGCAGCGGGCGCGTGTTCAATCAGATGGTCCAGCGCGAGGTCCAGCGTGGCGCGCTTGTCGGACTGCACGGCAAAGCCTGCGGTGCGAGCCACGGTCTGGGCGGGGGGGGCCTGCAAATCGCTGTCCAGTGCAGCCAGGTCGCGGGCATCTTTCGCGTGCAGCACCCGAAAGTGCTCACCCTGGTAACCCAGGCCAGTCAGGATAGCCTGCGCCACCGCCATCTGGCTGCGAATCGCCTCATGGTATTGCGGCGCCTCTTCATCGGTCATCAACACCCAGACCTGCGAGGCACCGTAGGCAATGGCCGTCAACCACACCTCCAGCCCCAGCGATGAGGTATGCCACAGCGGCACTGGCAGCACACGCGCCGGCACGCCGTGGGTGCCCTGCTTGGCGCCCCGTTCCAATTGGGCGGCGCGGCCCAGGTCGCCCAGCAGGCGAGTGCCGCCTTCCTGGCTGTGCAGCAAGAGCGCGGCGTTTTTGCCGCCACTGCGGGCAAAAGTGGACAACAGCGTCTTGAACTTGACGCCCTGCTCGCTGGCACGCGGATAGGCAAAAGAGATGGCCCCGGTGGGGCACACCGTGCTGCAAGTGCCACAACCCACGCACAGGTTGGGGTTGACCTTGATTTGCTGGCGGCTGCGGTCGCTGCTGATGGCCGAGGCCGAGCAGACGTCAATGCAGGCGTTGCAGCCGATTTTTTCGTTGCGGCTGTGGGCGCACAGCTTTTGCTTGTAGTTGAAAAACTTGGGCTTTTCAATCTCGCCCACCAGCGAGCGCAGCTTGTTCAGCGGCGCCAGGCTCAGGCCGTCCCAGCGCACATAGCCCTGCGGCAAGGCGTGTTGACTGAAGGCGGGTGTGGCGCGCAGGTCCAGCACCAAATCAAAGGTCTCGGACGCGCTCTCGGGCTCACGGGTGAAGTCAATGGCGCCCGCCACCTTGCACACCTTGACGCAGGCGCGGTGCGACTGGCAGGCGTTCAGGTCGATCTGGTAGTCCAGTCCGATGGCATCTTCCGGACAGGCCACCAGACAGGCGTTGCAGCGGGTGCACAGGTCCAGGTCAATCGGGTTATTGCGAAGCCACTTCAGTTCAAACGCACCCAGCCATCCCGTCAGGGACTCGATCTTGCCACCCAGCACGGGGTAGCGGCGCTCTTGCGCGGCACCGGCATCGCCTGCGCCCTGGGTGAACAGGGTCACATCCAGGTCGTCACCCAGCAACTCGGCGGCGCGCTCGGCAGCTCCAAGCTGGCCAATGATCAACACGCGCCCTGCACTCTTGTAGGTGACTGTGGCCACCGGCTCGGGGTCGGGCAAATGGGCTGCAGCCAGCAAGGCCGCAATTTTGGGGCTGGCGCTGGCAGCGTCGCGGCTCCAGCCGCCGGTTTCGCGGATGTTGACAAAGCGGATGGGGGCGGTGCTGTTGGCACCGTTGGCCAGCTCGGTGAACAGGCGGCGCTCCTGGGTGCAGGCCACCACCACGTCTTCGCCGGATTTCAGGGCGGCCTCAAAGGCGCCGGCCTCGCGGCGGCACAGGGTGCTGTGCAGGGTCAGGGTTTCATTCAGTGCTGCGCCCAAGCTCCTGGGGTCCAGCGGCATCGTTTGGTTGCAGTCGCAAATCAGTGTGGTCATGGTCGGGCTCCGCCTCAAGGGGCGGGTTTTCTAAGTGAGGTTCAGCGACGTTGGCCGGGGGTGGCGTGGACTGTGCCACGGAATCGGGAATGGGGATATTGGCATCATCCCGTAGTGCCTGGGCAGGCGCGGGCGCTTGCTCCTCTTCCTCAAACAGCTTCAAGAATTTGGCACTGGCCATCTGGCGCAGCATCGACGCCGGCAGCGGGTCGGGCAAGGAGTAATCGTCAATATAGATGTCGAGCCGATCCATCACGTTGTAGTGGGGGTCGGTGAACAGCTTTTTCATGGCCGCGTTGCGCACCTCGGGCGAGACCGCGCGGGAGACAAAGGGAGCGTAGTCCGACTCCTGGGTGAGGGCCTTGACGTCGTCCAGCGACAACACGGGCGCGGGCTCGGCGACTTCAGGGGCCGGCGCAGTCAGGTCCGTTGTTGGCGTTGCAGGCGTCGGGTTGGGCGCAGGAGCCGTCCGGTTGGTGGGGGGCGCGGGCACCTCGGGCCTGAGCACAGGCGCGGGCGGCTCCACCAGTGGTTTGCCCTCGCGCACAGCCTGCTTGCGCTGCGACCATCGGCCCAAAAACCCATCAGCCACGGCCACCACCCTGCTTCTTCTCGGTGCTGATGGACGCGGGGTTGCCAAACCGGTCGGTCAGCGAGCGAAAGCTCTCGGGTCGCTTGCGACGCTTGGGTTCTTCCACGTAGTACTCCTGCACAAATGCCCGCACCCACTCGACCACCGGGGCTGAGGCGGGCACCTGCTCTACGGTTTCCTGGGCATCCAGCCAGCGTCCGGCCTCGTGGTAGCTTAAGCTCACCTGCAGGGGCCGGGCAATGGGCTCGTCGGCAATACTGGCTTCTTCTTCCAGGCGCCACAGCACAAACCAGCCCGGCGCCTGCGTGGTGACGTTCAGGTGATAGCCCTCGGCCTCGTCTGTGAACAATTCAACCGTGTAGCCGGGATGCAGCCATCGTTCCTCGCTCTCATTTTTAAATAGAAGGCGCGGACTCTCGCCATAACCGTCTTCGTGCGCCACCACATCAGCCAGCACCCAGCGCCAGCTTTGCCAGCGGCTCATGGGGCCGATGATGGGCTCACGCCGCATGATGACGGCCACTTTCAATTGGGGGCGGGTGTTTGACATAGAACGGCAATGTACCGGATTGAGAAACCCACCCGTTGCTGCGGGGTTTGCATGACGGGCGCGCGTGTCAGTCACCACGCCATGCCATGAACTCAGAACGTTTGAGGCGGTAGCGCGCCACGCTGCCTTCATGGAGCTGCGCCAGGGCGTCTGCCAGCAGCCCCGCAAAGGCCTCGGTGTCTTTGCCCGGGACCAACTCGCGGGCCAGGCGCTGGATCAGGCTTTCAGTGGGCACTTGCCTGGATCTCACCACCGCTTGCACGGCTTCGATCAACGCATCCCGGTATTGCATCTTCAGCGG
>JAUXQA010000174.1 GCA_030683195.1 Rhodoferax sp.
AACTCCTCGGCCTTGAGCCGCTGCCAGGCCGGATGACTGTGATCCTCCAGCGTGGCCAGTGACACATCCGGCGTGGGGTGATGCAAAAATGAGAGTGCCTTAGGCAAGCTCCACGCCGGCTGGAGGCCAATTTTGCCTAAAAACTGCTCTGGAATGGTGTTGGTCAGCCCCGCACGGGCCAGCCCCCCATCCACGGCCCGGCGCAAGTAGGCCTGCGGCAAACCCGCCACGCTCGGGTAAACCGGAGTCAGCGCCACCGCCAAGTCGCCCCCGGCGGCCTTGAACACCGGGTGCATCATGGTCAGCCCCATGAAACCGCCCCGAACCTCGCCGCGCACCCGCACCCGGTTGCCCACCGCCAATGCTTTATGGTGCGAGGGGTAAAACGTGAAGAACCGCAACAAACAGGTCTCAAAACCATCGTCCAGCGTGACCAGCAGCTGGCGGTGGCCAGTGATCTTGACTTCCTGGTGCGTGACCACGCCCTCCACCTGCGCCATGTCACCCTCGCGCACCTCACTTAACTTGACAATCCGGGTCTCGTCCTCATAGCGCAGCGGCAGGTGCAGCGCCAAGTCGATGGGCCGCACCAAGCCCAGCTTGCGCAAGGCTTTTTGGGGCGCGCTCAGGGGTTTGGACTTGGTTGCAATCGGGGACGGCGTGTCGCTCATGGCGTGATTGTGGCGCAGCGGTGGTGCTGCAAATGGAGGTTTCTGGAAAGGCCTGTTCGCTACTGGCCGAGCTGGGGCTGGCGATGATCGGGTCCATGGTCAATCTGACATTGGGCGAGTTGCTCTGCCAAACGGCGTCTCAATTGCTATCAAACATTTTCGTGCAACTCAATCAAGACAACGGCCATAAGCCCAATGCCCTTAAAAATACGTCCCTGCGGGCCATTTGAAGCCCGGGCTGTCTCTATGATCGCAACTCACTCATCCGAGAGCCCCTTTGACCGCCAACTCACCCCTGTACAGCCCCGCCGCCGACCGCAATCGCGAGCCGATTCTGCAAGCCTTGAGGCTCATCTTGCCGCCCCAAGGCCTGGCGTTGGAGATTGCCAGTGGCACCGGGCAACATGTGGCGCACTTTGCCGCGGGCCTGCCGGGTTGGGTGTGGCAACCGTCGGATGCCCAGGCGGACGCCTTTGATTCGATTACGGGGTGGTGTGCTCAGATGGGGGCCGGCAGGGTGAAACCGCCTATCCTGCTCAACGTGATGGCCTCGCCGTGGCCAGGTGACAACAGCCCGTTTGCTCAGCAATTTGATGCCATCTATTGCGCCAACATGCTGCACATCTCGCCCTGGGCCACCTGCGCAGCCCTGATGCAGGGGGCAGCCCGACATCTGACTCCTGCCGGCTTGCTGCTGGTGTACGGGCCGTTTTTGGAGGCGGGCCAACCCACCTCGCCCGGCAACCAGGACTTTGACCAAAGCCTGCGCCAGCGCGACCCGGACTGGGGCATCCGCCAACTCGATGACGTGACCCGGGAGGCCCACCACGTCGGCCTGCGACTGCGCCAGCGCCTTCCCATGCCAGCCAACAACCTGCTGCTGGTCTTTCATCGCAGGCCCACCTGATTACAAAAAGATACAACACCGGATATGACCGGTAACGGACATACTCATCACAAAAATCAATATAGATTCAGTCCCACTATTAACAAGGTTCCTGAACCAAGGCGGCACAAGACTAGCCAACACGTCAGGACACCCCAACCAAGGACAGGGATGGCACGTTTCAAGATGGCTGGCGCCGGCGAAAACAAACTTCTGGCACGGCTGACAGCCCCGGAACTCGACCGGTTGCTGCCACAGATGGAAGCCGTTGAACTCGCCGCCGGCCAAATCCTTCAGGAAGCCGGGCAAAAACAGCCCTACGCCTACTTTCCGATCAGTGGCATTGTTGTTTTGATCCAACTGACCGAAGACGGCAAAACAGCCAAGATCGCCATGACGGGCAACGACGGTCTGGTTGGCATCATTCAGTTGCTGGGGTCTGAAACCTCGGCTGCCCGG
>JAUXQA010000179.1 GCA_030683195.1 Rhodoferax sp.
GTTCTGCCCCATCACCTCAATGGATTTGGTCCGAAAGTTGTCCATCGCGTCCATGGCTTTGAAGGTCTGATCAAACATCTCTTTCAGTTTCTCCAGCCCCAACATCGGGTTTTGGGCGAACTGGGTGGTTTTGTCGACATGGTTGTTCAATTGGCGTCCCGACTCAGCTAGCAGGTTTTCAATCGAACTGTTGACGCCTGTGAGCATCTCCATCACCTTGATCTGGTTGCCTGTGGCGCGTGCTACGGTCTGGGCGACCGCCAGCGCACTCATGCCGGTGGTGGCTACACGGGTGCAGCCATTCATCATTTCCCGACCGGTCTTTTTGAGTACGTCAAGGGCCAGGTAGCCGTTGGTGCAGACCGCTTGTTGGGTCATCATGTCCTGCAGGTTTTGCCGAGCATAAAAGAGCACTTCTTGCTGCAAAGCTTTGGCACGGATGGGGTCGGTGGCCTGCAGGCCATCAACTTTGGCGGCCAGTTTGGCGTCCAGGGTTTCAGCAAAGTAGATAGCGGCGGCCAGCTTCTGCATGGCATCCCACAATTTGGTTCGCGTTGCCTCAATATCCACTACGTCACGCTGCATGTCGTCGCGGGCGGAGTAAATTTGTTGCATGCTTTTTTGCAGTTGTGCGCCCGCACTTTGGTACTTGCGAAAGTAGGACTGGAGCTTGTTGCCAAACGGGATCAAACCGAGCAGTTTTTGCGGCTGCAGCAGATCACCTTCCTTGCCGGGATTGAGGTCATCAAGATGACCCCGCATGTCCTGGATGGCCTTATAAGCCGAGCTGTCTTCAACACCTGCAAAATTGCGCTGCATGAACCGACCCTGCATCAGGCTGGAGGCCACAGAGACCTCCTCGCGGCCCAGGGCAAACGCGCTATCAAGCTTGGCCTTGAACGCCTCGCTCTGAATGTCTTCCTTGATCAGGCCCTCCATGAAGCGCTCAACTTGGTCGTCCACAGCAGCCTGGGTTTCACGGGGCAAGGGCACCGCTTTTTTGGCAACGTCCTGAGACAAAGGCGTCAATACCTCGGGCGGCGACAATGTGAATTCTGCAGGGGAGACACTGTTTGCTTCTGACATGGTGGCCACTTGTGGAGTTATTGACAAAGAGTTTATAGCAGACAGAAGTCGCTGACTGGGGCTTGCTGCGGTGCCTACGTTTGCGACTCATACGGTGGATTCAAATGGGCCGCTGGCACCCCAACGCTCACCAACCAGTGATTGATAAGCTCCGGCTCATTCAAGGTCCTAAGCGCCAGGTAGGCGGTCTCGGCCTCAGGATATTTGCGCCGCAAAAAATTGAGCCATTGCTTGAGCCGACCAGCCTGCTGGCGCTTGTCAAGCCGGCTGCAGACCAGCTGCCAAAATTCTGCGATAAGGGGCAACAAGGCAACCCAAGTGACGCCCTGATGGAGGGGCACTGACTCCGATGCGCCAGCGCCTGACTTGGTGGCCTCACGAATAGCCAACGCCAGCCCCGGATCAGTCACCATGCCGCGGCCCAGCATCAGCATTTCGCAACCCGAGGCCTCACGACAGCGCAAAGCGTCCTGCACGGTCCAGATTTCTCCGTTAGCCACCACCGGAATACGTACTGCTGCCGCTATGTCGGCCACCCGTTCCCAATAAGCCGGCGGGCGATAAGCATCGGCCTTGGTGCGGGCGTGCACAACCAGCTCATTGGCACCGCCGTCCTCAATGGCCAGCGCACACTCCACGGCTCGGGAATCGTCATTGAACCCCAGGCGCATCTTGGCCGATACCGGCATGTGCGCAGGCACCGCCCGGCGCACGGCCGAAACAATGGCGTTCAGCAGTTCGGGGGTATCAAGCAAGGCGGCACCGCCTCCATGGCGGTTCACCACTTTGGCAGGGCAACCAAAATTCAAATCCACACCATCAGGCCCCAGGGAGGCCAACACGGCAGCGTTTTCGGCCAGGCACACCGGGTCTGAGCCCAGCAATTGCGCCCGCACAGGCACACCAGACAAGGTACGACCGCCATTAAAAAGCTCGGGCACCACACGGGTGAACACGCGCTCGGGCAACAACGTGTTGGTCACGCGAATGAACTCCGAGACGCAGCGATCCACCCCGCCCACACGGGTCAAAATATCGCGCAGTACAAAGTCCAGCAAGCCCTCCATGGGCGCAAGAAGAATGGTCATTTAATAAAGGAATCAGATGGCGGATTTGTTCTGCCCGACCAGGTCAGCCAGCATTTCACTGGACTCGTGCAGGCGGCTCGCAAGAATGCTGGCAATGTTGCGGTAAATGACTTGGGCACTTTCGGCATTTGCATCCACCAGCTCACGGTAAAAACGCATGGTGACGGCATCACGGCTGACCCGGACCGTGGCGGAGCGGACATGGTTGCCCACCAGGGCCATCTCGCCAAAGCAGTGGCCCGATGTCAGTCGGGCCAAGGTAACTGTTTTGCCGTTACTGAGTTTCTCTACAACGACCTCACCCGCGACCAGCACAAAGAACGAGTCTCCGATATCACGCTCACTGAAAACAATATCCCCGGCCTTGACGGGCAGGTATTCTGCGACAGAGAGTGTGCGCATCAGGCAGTCTGGGGACATGCCATTGAAGATGGGAACCTTTTGCTTGATTTTCTCAATGATGGCCGGATCAAGTTTGACCGGGGCCGGACGAACGATGACCTCTGCCCGAACGTTTTCTGCAAAGATCTGAACAATGGCGGGGTCGATTTTCATGGAGTCGAATGGTACAGGCCCTGCAAACCAGACACTTTGCGGCATCATTTGCTTACATGTAGTCCTGGCCCCGACTATGATGCCGGGCATGAATCTGCAACCCGGGCAAGACCCATCAACACCGACCGTCCTGGACGTGGAGGCCTCCGGTTTTGGCCGCAACAGTTACCCGATTGAAGTGGGCTTTGTGCTGCCCAACGGTCATGGGTTCTGCACACTGATTCAACCAGAACCCGAGTGGACCCATTGGGACCCCCAGGCGGAATCTGTCCACCATATTCCACGCCGATTGCTGCTGGAGCGCGGCCTGCCAGCGACCGAAGTCGCCCGCTTGCTCAACGTTCAGCTGCTGGGGCAAACGGTGTACTCGGATGGCTGGGCCAATGATTTCAGCTGGCTGGGCGCACTGTTTGACGTAGCCGGAATGTCGCCCCGCTTCAAGCTTGAGAACCTGCGCTCTCTGTTGCGGGAGGAAGAAGCTGACCACTGGCATCAGGTCAAGGCCGAAGTGGCTGGCGAGCGCGGCCGGCAGCGTCACCGCGCCAGCTCGGATGCGCGTTTGCTGCAACTCACCCTGCAGAGGGTTCGTGTTCGACCGAAGTCGGCATGACTGTTCAAATTAGCAAGTGGTCCGCGCTGTCCGGGTTTGTACCGCTCATGGAGCCTTGCATTGGCTTCTATACTTTGCCGGGCTAATCACCCATCCCCAAACACGAGCTCACCATGACCATCAACGTACATATCGATCTTGGCTACGAATTTGAAGTCAAAGCCACCGCCAACGAGGTTTTTGGCGTGCTGGCAGACGTTCCCACCTCTGCCAGTTTCTTTCCAAAAGTTGACAAGCTGGTGGACCTGGGCGGCGGCAGCTACCGCTGGGAAATGGCCAAAATTGGCATTGGACAAGTCAACCTGCAGACGATCTATGCATCCAACTATGTATCCGACCAAGCCAAGGGAACGGTGGTGTGGACCCCCGTCAAAGGCGAAGGCAACGCCCTGGTTTCAGGCAGATGGAAGATCACTGACAAGAAAAAATCGACTTTGGTTGTTCTGAAGATCACAGGCGACCTGACCCTGCCTTTTCCGGGCCTGATGAAAATGGTCATTGCACCAGTCGTTGAAGCGGAGTTTGAAAAAATGACCGAGCAATACATCGACAACCTCACCAAACGGTTCGGCGGCGAGGTCTAATCCGGCGCTCGAAACCGCTGCACCAACGTAACGGCAGCCAGCACCAAAGCACCGGCCAAGATGCCCACAAAGGCATCAAAACCTAATGCGAGCACAGGCTGAAATGCAGGGCCACCTGCCTGCGTCAAAGCCTCGATCCAGTGGTGTGCTACGGGAACGCCATGGGTCAAAATACCCCCGCCAACCAGAAACATGGCTATCGTGCCAGCAATTGACAGGCCTTTCATGAGGTAGGGCGCAGCAAACAGGACCCCCAAACCCGTGCTGCGTTTAAAGCGGGAATACAGGTCATTGCCTGCTTGTTGGCTGAGGTAAAGACCTCCATCGTCCAGCTTGACAATCAAACCAACCAAGCCGTAAACACCCAAGGTCATCACAATCGCAATGCCGCTGAGTACAGTGAATTGCGTCATGAACGGGCTGGCCTGCACGGTACCCAGCGTGATGGCAATGATCTCGGCTGAGAGAATGAAGTCCGTGCGCACAGCACCTTTGATCTTGTCCTTTTCAACTTGCACCAGATCTACGGCAGGGTCCGCCAAGGCCTCGATCAACTCTGCCCGCTCTGTGGCCACTTGATCCGAGCTGTGCAACCACTTGTGCGCCAACTTCTCAAAACCCTCAAAACACAGAAATGCCCCACCCACCATCAGTAAAGGGGTGATGGCCCAGGGCGCCAATGCGCTGATGAGCATGGCCGCAGGCACCAGCATGAGCTTGTTCAAAAAAGAACCCTTGCAGACCGCCCACACCACCGGCAACTCACGGTCGGCCCGAACCCCGGCCACCTGTTGGGCATTGAGCGCCAGGTCATCGCCCAGAACGCCAGCCGTCTTCTTGGCAGCCACCTTGGTCAGGAGGGCGACGTCGTCCAGTACGGTGGCGATATCGTCAATCAACGCGAGCAAGCTACTGGCCATGGCGGTCATCTTTCAAATTGAGCAGGAATAACAGAACAACATGGATTGTCCTCCTTGTGAACGCTCAACTCCGGGGCAACTCCGCTGATAATTCGTGCCACGCGGGAGCATCGCCGCCCCGAAACTTTTCAGGACAACCCTTATGCATCGTGTCGCCATCAGCAGCACCGGAATCTACATTCCACCCGAGGTCATTACCAACGAGGAGTTGGTTCTGGCCTTCAACAGCTTCGCAAATCTGGAAAATGAAAAAAACGCCGCTGACATCGCGTCGGGTGCGGCCAACCCCATCGCGCCATCGAGCGTGGAATTCATTGAAAAGGCCTCGGGCATCCAGCGCCGTTACGTCATGGAGAAGGCGGGCGTGCTGGACCCACATCGCATGCGCCCGCGCTTGAGGGCACGGCCCGACAGCGAGATCTCGCTCATGGCTGAAATCGGCGTGGCTGCTGCCCGGGACGCCCTGGCACGGGCCGGCAAAACAGTCGATGACGTCGACGGCGTCATTTGCGCGGCCGCCAACATGCAGCGCGCCTACCCCGCCATGGCCATTGAGATTCAGACTGCGCTGGGCATCAAGGGTTTTGGATTTGACATGAATGTGGCCTGCTCGTCGGCCACCTTTGCCATTGAAATGGCCGTCAACTCGGTCAAGACCGGTTCGGCTCGGGCGGTGTTGGTGGTCAACCCGGAAATCACTTCGCCACATCTGGCCTGGAAAGACCGGGATTGCCATTTCATCTTTGGTGATGTGTGTACAGCCATTCTGGTCGAACGTCTGGACGCAGCGCCTGCCGGGGCCTTTGAGGTTATGGGCACCCGATTGCTCACCACCTTTTCAAACAACATCAGGAACAACGCAGGATTCATGTCGCGCAGCGAAGACCGCGATCCGGATGACCGCGATCAACTTTTTTATCAGGAAGGTCGCAAGGTATTCAAAGAGGTGTGCCCAATGGCAGCCGAACACATCACCAGCCATTTGGCGGAGCATGGTTTGGTACCTCAGGGCGTGCGCCGGTTCTGGCTCCACCAAGCCAACTTGTCCATGAATCAGTTGATTGGCCGCAAGTTGCTGGGGCGCGATGCCACAACCGATGAAGCGCCCGTGATTCTGGACGAGTTCGCCAACACGGCCTCGGCCGGCTCCATCATTTCATTTCACCGCCACCACACCGACTTTCAGACCGATGAGGTTGGTGTGATCTGCTCTTTTGGCGCAGGCTATTCGATAGGCAGCGTGGTGGTGCGGCGGACCTGAGCTGTCTGCGGGTCCGGTGAGCCAGCGGCGGGTCAGGCCCGCCAGGGAATCAGCTCAAATCGCGCTTGAGGCGAATCTCTTCGACTTTGACGGTGCCCACGGGCACGGTCTTGATGCTGGTCATTTCGCGCTTGAAGCCCGCCAGATCGTGAAAACGCAAGGCGCGCTCGTTACCCAGGGGAATCCACAAACTGACCTTGGTGCAGCCTTCGTCAATCAGGCCCTCGCGAGCGGCGTCCCACAGCGCCAGACCCACACCCTGACCCCAATGCGAGGTGGCGGCATAGATCGCCCAGATTTCACCCATGGTGTTGGGCGTACCCTTGTCGCGCGATCGATCAAATCCTACAAAACCCACCACTGCGCCTTCGTCCAGCGCCACCCAAACCTGTGGCTCGCTGTACTCAATGGCATCCCGCCAGTAGGCCTGGCTCTTGTCTACAGAAATAGCGGGCATCTGCTCACCTGGCACCACCCCCTTGAAGGCGGCTTGACGCGCGCTGGCGTGGATCTCGGCAATGACTTTGGCATCTCGCACGGTGGCGAGGCGAACTTCAAAATTGGACGTACTGGACATGGGGCAGGTTTGGAGTGGCCAAACGAATTAAAAATTGGAGCTAGATTGTCGCCTCAATCAAGCAGAGTCCCCCACGCCCGCCTGATTGCGGCCTCGCTGATACCATTTAGAGCTTGTTTTTATACTAAATAGCCTCTAGCCGTCGATTTATATGCTGACACATAATCAAAAAACATAGCATAAATCAACCCAAGGCTCTCAATATCACCCCATGCTTCATCAACTCATTTGGATTTTGACCCTGGCACTGGCCGGGCTTTGGCCCCTGCAGGCGGTGGCTTCTCCAGCGATAGAAGACACCATGGCCCAGCGCACCCTGGCCTGCACAGCCTGCCACGGCAAACAAGGCCGGGCCGGGCCGGATGGCTACTACCCCCGCCTGGCGGGCAAACCGGCTGCCTACCTTTACAACCAGCTGCTCAATTTTCGAGATGGCCAGCGCCATTACGGGCTCATGACTGGCCTGATTGAGCCCTTGTCAGACACTTATTTGATGGAAATGGCCCAGTATTTTTCGCAAATTGAAGCACCGTACCCGCGCCCGCTGCAAGCCACTGCGCCCAAGCCTGTGCTGGAGCGTGGCCGCTTGCTGGTGACCCAAGGTGACGCGGACAAAAAAATCCCGGCCTGCACGCAGTGCCATGGCCAAGCCCTGACCGGTGCACTTCCCCAGGTTCCCGGCCTGCTGGGACTGCCACGCGACTACCTCAACGCCCAGCTCGGCGGCTGGCAAACCGGACAACGCCGCGCGCACACCCCCGACTGCATGGCCAAGATTGCAAAACAACTGACTGATCAGGATGTGTCGGCTGTGGCGCACTGGCTGGCCTCACAGCCCGTACCCGCCAACCCCAAGCCGCTGGCCGCCCGGCCACTTGCCACGCCCAAGTCGCCTCAGCTGGACTGCGGCAGCGCCCTGCCGCCTGAATCGACACCGCCCAGAGACCAAACCATCCAGCCAGGCGCGCTGCTGGCGCAGGGCGAAACCATCGCGCGGGCGGGTAACTGCCTGTCGTGTCACACGGCAAAGGGCGGCACGCCATATGCCGGCGGACGCGGTATCGAGACACCGTTTGGCACCGTTTTCTCCAGCAACATCACCTCAGACCCCACCCATGGGCTTGGCAACTGGTCTCCAGATGACTTTTGGCAAGCCATGCACCACGGCCGCTCAAAGGACGGGCGCAGGTTGAACCCGGCGTTTCCATACACCAACTTCACCCTGATGACACGCGCCGACTCGGATGCGCTGCTGGGCTACCTGAAGACGCTGCCCGCCAAGACCCAACCCAACCAAGCGCACGCCCTGCGCTGGCCGTATGGGACGCAAGCTGCCATGGCTGCCTGGCAATGGCTGTACTTCAAGCCCGGCGTCTATGTCAACGATGAGGCCCGTTCAGCCGAATGGAACCGCGGTGCCTATCTGGTGCGCGGTGCCGGGCATTGCGGCGCCTGCCACACCCCGCGCAATGCACTGGGTGCGTCCATTGAGAAGCTGGCGCTGTCTGGCAGCATGATGCCCGTGCAAAACTGGTATGCCCCCTCGTTGCTGACACCACGAGAGGCAGGCGTCACCGGGGCCAATCAGCAACATACCCTGGCGCTACTTAAAACAGGGGTCAGCCCCCAAGGATCCGCCATCGGTCCCATGGCAGACGTGGTGCGCCACGGCACACAGCACTTGAGCCATAGCGATCTCAAAGCAATGACTGTTTACTTGCAGTCGGCATCTGCGATGACGGTATCGAGCGAAACCGGTCGGGCGCGACCCCAATCAAAAGACGAAGAAAGAACGCTGGCCAGCGGGCTCAAGAACGGCGCTGCTGTCTACGAGTCGCACTGCGCCGAATGTCACGGCAAATCGGGCGAAGGCCAGGGCAACGCCTACCCTGGCCTGGCCGGAAATCGTGCCATCACCTTAAGCAACCCGGCCAACCTGGTCCAAATGGTGCTGTATGGCGGCTACGCACCTTCCACAGCGGGCAATCCCCGCCCTTACGGCATGCCGCCCTTTGTATTGCAGTTGAACAACAAAAACACGGCGGATCTCCTGACATTCATTCGCAACAGTTGGGGCAACACAGCGCCAGAGGTGACGGAACTCGAAGTCAATCAGGCCAGAGACGCTCGCCGACGGTAGGCGCGAGCAGGCCGATTGAGCGTTTTTTATGGTGAGCTCCGAAAATCAGGCTGCGCAAGCTGATAATCAATCTTTGGCCCAACAGGTGCGGCCAGTCCAGTAACTCAGGAGTACAAAATGGCAAAAGGTCAGCAAAGTCAAAAGATGGTTAAAAAACCAAAAAAAGACACAGCCCCTCCCAAGGCTGTGTCACCCGATGCGGTTCGCCCCACCGTCACCACCGTTGTGCCGGTGCGCGGCAAGCTGAAGAACGCGCCTACTCGCTAACCCCACCAAGCCCCCTGTCAGATGCACTGTGCATCTGACAGGGAGCCAAAAATTCTGTGGCACGCATGCGACGCCCACCCCGGCTCAAGATCCCCTCAAACCCTCCCTTGAAGCGACCATCGGGCTGGTGCGCTGCGCCCAATAGACCCGACAGTCCGGGAGGCTCATACTCCCAGCGGCAGATGGTCAAAGACCTGCACCAGTACCAGGCCGAACTGGAAATACAGAACAAGGCCCTGAGGTACAGCCAGGTCGCTGCCGAGGGCGCCTCCGAGCGGTTTCTAACCCTTTTCTCCAATGTGCCATTGGCGCTGATGGTGGTGGATGAAGATGGTCTGGTTCTGGAGAGCAATGCCATGGCCTTGCGCCTGTTCCGCCCCCAGGAACACGACGCGCCCCTCAATTTTTTGTTCCCGTTGGTGGTACCGGAGCAACGGGGCAAGGTCACTCACGCATTCACTGAAGCAATAACAACGGGTACCAGCGAGACCACTGAGGTGGTGTTCTCGTTTGGGGCCAATACGCTATTCACCGGCGACCTGCATATTGCTCGCATTGAAAATACGCAAGACGAGCTGGCCCACTTTATTTGCGCCATCATCGATCAGGGCCCGCTGCTGACCCAACGTCATGCGCTCCAGGCCAGCGCAGCAGAGTTGCAGGAACGCAACGAAGAACTCGAACTCAGCAAGAACCGGTTGGCTGCCATCATCAATTCGTCACTGGATGCGATCATTGGTGTGGACAAGGATCACCTCATTACCCTCTTCAACCCGACGGCCGCAGCCCTGTTCCAGTGCCCCTCCCATGAAGCGCTGGGCTTACCCCTGACACGTTTTCTACCGAATGCGATGGAGTCGCTCTCCTACGCGGCGCTGACGACGCACGCCCAGTTGGGGGAACTGACGGGACTCACCCAAAGCGGGAATTCCATCGCCATTGAGATCAGCGTGTCCTTCGAGCACCATCCAGATGGGGACACCACCACCATTTTTGCCCGGGACCTGACCGCGCGCAAAAAGGTTGAGGCCCATCGCAACGCGCTGGAATCTCAGTTGCGCGAGTCCCAAAAAATGCAGGCTGTGGGCACGATGGCGGGCGGCATTGCCCATGACTTCAACAACATCATCAGCGCCATTTTGGGCAACGCCGAGCTGGCCAGGCAAGACACGGGACCCGGGTCACCAGCGCTGATCAGCCTGACGGAGATTGACCGCGCGGGCCGACGGGCACGCGACCTGGTGCGGCAAATTCTGACCTTCAGCCGCAATGAGTCCCCTGAACGCATACCGATTCAACTGGCGGACGTGGTGCAGGAGACCGTGCGATTGCTGAAAGTTGCCCTGCCGCCCACCGTAGAAATGCTGGTAGCCATTGACCCCAACACATTGCCCGTGCTGGCCGATGCCACCCAGATGGAGCAGGCCCTGCTCAACCTGTGCACCAACGCCATTCACGCCATTGGCAACCAGCGCGGCACGATCCGGATTGAACTCGACAACAGTGTGGACAAGGGCGACATGGAGCGCCGCTCCGGGGTTCGCGCCAAGCATGTGAAGCTGACCGTTCGAGACACCGGCTGCGGGATCGATGCCGCCACACTGGAGCGCGTGTTTGAACCCTTCTTCACGACCAAGCCCGTCGGCCAGGGAACCGGTCTCGGCCTGGCGGTGGTTCACGGCGTCATGCGCACGCACATGGGGACGGTGGATGTTCAAAGCGCGCCGGGTGTGGGCAGCGCCTTCACGCTCTATTTCCCGGTCGCCGAGGGTGCTATTTCGGCCGCCCCTCAGGAACCCGTCAAACCCAGTGAGATCCAGGGCATGGGTAAACGGGTGATGTATGTGGATGACGATGAAGCACTGGTCTTTCTGGTGAAGCGCGCGCTGACTCGCAAAGGGTTTGACGTCACCACCTTCACCGATCCCCGCGTTGCCGTGGCGACCTTGCGGGACCAGCCGATGGCGTTTGACCTGGTGGTGACTGACTACAACATGCCAGGCTACAGCGGCCTGGAGTTGTTGCGGGAGGCTCGTCTCATTCGCCCTGAGCTGCCCATCGCGCTGGCTTCTGGCTATGTCACCGCCGAGATTGAGCAAAACGCATTGGCCGAAGGTGCCCGCGCCCTGATTCACAAACCCAATGATGTGGATGAAATGTGCGAAACCCTGCAACGCCTGCTTCACCCCGTTGATGCCATCTGACGATTTGCAGGTGCTCTACGCAGACGAGAGCATGCTGGTCTTTGACAAGCCCGCTGGACTGCTATCGGTCCCCGGCCGCGGAGAGGACAAACAAGATTGCCTGAGCGCAAGGGCACAGCAGCGGTTTTCAGATGCGCGGATAGTCCATCGCCTGGACATGGCCACTTCAGGCCTGATGGTGATGGCACGAGGCGCCGCAGCCCAACGGTACCTGAATGACGCCTTTGCCAGCCGGGAGATATCCAAACGTTACGTGGCGGTGGTCGACGGCCACCTGCCCGCCCCCGCCGAGCCCTGGGGTCTCATTGATCTGCCGATCATTGTGGACTGGCCCAACCGGCCCCGACGGGTGATTGACCCCGTCATGGGGAAACCAAGTGTTACGCAATGGCGCTTGCTGGCCCAGAGTGAGGCAGGCCCACCCTCGATGACGCGGGTTGAACTTGAACCCGTGACAGGTCGCTCACACCAACTCCGGGTGCACTTGCTGGCCATCGGGCATGCGATTGCTGGAGATCAACTTTACGGCAGCCCCGAAGTGCAAGCCTTGTCGGACCGCTTGCTGCTGCACGCCTGCTCACTGGAACTCCAACACCCCACTACGGGACAAACCCTGCACTTTGCGAGCCCGGCCCCTTTTTGACCTGCGGGGCGGGGTACAGGGGTTCCGCTACCATGGCGCATGATTCAAAACCTCTACATTCTTACTGGCGCATCTCGTGGCATGGGGCTGGCCATGGCCGAGCAACTCCTTGGCCCTGAAAACCACCTGCTGTGCATCTCCCGCCACACCGTTGATGCGCTCAGCACCCGGGCAGCGGGCCTGGTTTGCACGCTTGAGCAATGGCCAGTGGACCTGGAAGGCGGACTGGCCGCTGGCGCCCGCCTGGCGCACTGGCTTGAGTCACTTCAAGCATCCGGTTTCAAGAGTGCCACGCTCATCAACAATGCCGGCGTGATACCCGATATCGCCCCACTCAGCGGGACCGACCCCACTCAATTGATTCGAGCGCTACGGGTCGGCCTGGAAGCACCCATGCTCATGACAGCCGCGTTCTTGCGCGCCACA
>JAUXQA010000184.1 GCA_030683195.1 Rhodoferax sp.
ACCTTGTCATTGCCTGTTCGAGGGGTCGCTGCAACTACGCCCCGGCGCCGTCTTGCCAATTAAAGCGCCAACTGGTTTTCTTCCACGCGGCCCCTGTCTTCGGCCCTTGCTGTCGTGTGGAGTACGCCACCCAACCGGCAACCGGCTTGGAGGGACGTGGATCATCGATGGACAGGCTGTTGGGAGTCAACGGTATTCGGGTTGGGTCTTGGATTTTTAAACAAGGCCCCGGCCAGGGCCGCCGGCAGGCACACCCCACGAGCGCCGAATGCCGATAACGCCAGCCCAACCATTGAGTCAAGCGCTGACTTGTGGCTTTCTCAAAACTGGTACAGACCATCTGGGTTTGGATGCCCCCCGTGCTTTTCTTCCCTGATCTTGGCACCGCAAGGTGTTACAAGCCCGGACTATGTGCTGGGGCCTTTTTGAAGACAAGTGCAGGGCAATGATCAAACCATCAATTCATCAATTCATCAATAACAATAGCGGTCAGCCGACTTTTATTACACCAAAATTTACACCAAAATTTTAATAAATAATTTACATCTTCAGCATCCATGAGGGTTGCAGCACGATTTATCGATAATGATCGAATGTAACTCAGCCTGACTGTCGGCGCAGAGGATGTTCCATTCCTGCGCGCGTCAACCGCTCAAGTTTTACAGCTTTGAGCGGTTTTTTTGTGCCCATCGCTTGAACGGTGGGAAACAGTCTCCAATTCACCTTGACGATGCAGTGCTTCGGTGCGGTCGATAGAATCAAAACATGGCAACAAAATCCCCCCTCACTCCTCCAATTGCCCCGACCCGCGTACCCGATCAGGACGATGGAGGTTCGGTCGTATTGGAAAGAAGAACCCAAAAAACCAAGCCACCGCAGATGTACCAGGTCGTGATGTTGAATGACGACTACACGCCTATGGAGTTCGTGGTTGTGGTGATACAGGAGTTTTTTGGCAAGGACCTGGAAGCAGCAACCCAGATCATGCTGAAGATCCATCTGGACGGCAAAGGTGTCTGCGGCGTTTACTCCAAGGACGTGGCCGCGACCAAGGTGGATCAGGTTCTAGAGGCTGCCAACAAGGCCGGGCATCCTTTGAAATGCGTTAGCGAGCCGGTCGATTTTTGAGTGGATTGGCCGGCCTGCAAAGCCAAGCGCTTGAGGTGCAGGTCAGGCCACTGAGTTGTCGGGAAATGGTATTATTTTTTCGAAAATAAGATGGAAATCGGATTACAGTTAATCATCAAAGCAAGGCTATAAAGGAAATACATGATTGCCCAAGAATTGGAAGTCAGCCTTCACATGGCGTTCGTAGAGGCGCGACAACAGCGTCATGAGTTCATTACAGTTGAGCACCTATTGCTTGCCTTGCTCGACAATCCGAGCGCTGCTGAGGTGTTGCGGGCATGCTCTGCCAGCATTGATGATTTGCGCAAGTCGCTCGCCAATTTCATCAAGGACAACACACCTCAGGTGGCGGGTTCCGACGATGTTGATACCCAGCCAACGCTCGGTTTTCAACGCGTAATCCAGCGCGCCATCATGCATGTGCAGTCCACAGGCAGTGGAAAGAAAGAAGTCACGGGGGCTAATGTGCTCGTGGCGATCTTTGGTGAGAAGGACTCTCATGCGGTCTACTATCTGCACCAGCAAGGCGTTACGCGTCTCGATGTCGTGAATTTCATCGCGCATGGCATCAAAAAGACAGACCCGCCAGAGGCCGGTAAACCCAGCGAAACACAAGCCGAAAGCGAAGAACAGGGCGGCGAAAAGAACGAGAAGCAATCTCCCCTTGAGCAGTACACGGTCAATTTAAATCAACTGGCCAAAGACGGAAAAATTGACCCGCTGATCGGTCGTGACTACGAGGTCGAGCGCGTTATCCAGATCCTGTGCCGGCGTCGCAAGAACAATCCTCTGTTGGTTGGCGAGGCCGGGGTTGGCAAAACGGCCATTGCCGAGGGTTTGGCTTGGCGCATTACCCAAAAAGACGTGCCTGAGATTCTGGCGGACTCCATTGTCTATTCTCTGGACATGGGCGCACTGCTTGCCGGTACGAAGTACCGGGGTGACTTTGAGCAGCGCCTCAAAGGCGTTCTGAAGTCGCTCAAAGACAAACCCAATGCAGTGTTATTCATCGATGAAATTCACACCTTGATTGGTGCGGGTGCGGCATCAGGTGGAACTCTGGACGCTTCAAATCTACTCAAGCCAGGTTTGAGTTCAGGTGCTCTCAAATGCATTGGAGCGACCACGTTCACCGAATATCGTGGCATTTTCGAGAAGGACGCAGCCTTGTCGCGTCGTTTCCAGAAGATTGACGTATTGGAGCCGACCGTTGAGCAAACGGTGGAGATACTCAAGGGTTTGAAATCCCGTTTCGAAGAACACCACAACGTCAAGTACGCGGTAGCGGCGTTGCAAGCTGCAGCCGAGTTGAGTGCCAAGTACATCAACGACAGGCATCTGCCGGACAAGGCGATCGACGTCATCGATGAGGCGGGTGCTGCGCAGCGTATCTTGTCCCCCTCAAAGCGCAAGAAAATCATCAGCAAGGCTGAAGTTGAGGAAATCGTGGCCAAGATCGCCCGTATTCCCCCAGCTAACGTCTCCAACGATGACCGAGGTAAGCTGAAGACGCTAGAGCGGGATCTGAAGAATGTGGTCTTTGGTCAGGACAAAGCCATTGACATGCTGGCATCTGCCGTCAAGATGGCGCGTTCCGGTCTTGGCAAAGGTGACAAGCCCATTGGCTCCTTCCTGTTCAGCGGTCCTACGGGTGTAGGCAAGACGGAAGCTGCCAAGCAGCTCGCTTACATCATGGGCATTGACCTGATTCGCTTTGATATGAGTGAGTACATGGAGCAACACGCAGTGAGCCGACTGATTGGTGCACCGCCTGGCTATGTCGGATTTGATCAGGGAGGTCTGCTAACTGAAGCCATTACCAAGAAGCCGCATTGCGTGCTGTTGCTCGATGAAATCGAAAAGGCCCATCCGGCTATTTTCAATGTACTGTTGCAGGTTATGGACCACGGCACGCTGACGGACAATAACGGCCGCAAAGCGGACTTCCGCAACGTGATCATCATCATGACGACCAATGCCGGTGCCGAGGCTATCAACAAGACTGTTATGGGATTCACCAATGTCCGTGAGTCGGGCGACGAGATGGCAGACATCAAGCGCCTGTTTACGCCAGAATTCCGTAACCGCCTGGACGCGGTTGTGAGCTTTAAGGCTCTGGATGAAGTCGTCATCATGCGAGTGGTTGACAAGTTCTTGTTGCAGTTAGAAGCACAGCTTGCTGACAAAAAGGTAGACGTGACTTTCACAGACAAGTTACGCAAGCACCTCGCAAAGAAAGGCTTCGACCCGTTGATGGGCGCGCGTCCGATGCAACGCCTGATTCAGGACACGATTCGTCGAGCTCTTGCTGATGAATTACTGTTTGGTCGCCTGACGGATGGTGGTCGCCTGACGGTCGATCTCGATGACAAGGATGAAAGCAAGACCGAGGTTTTGCTGGATATTCAGCCTTTGCCAAAAAAGGAAGGTAAGTCAAAGCCAGAGGCTCAAGAAGCGGCGGCTGGTTAAACGGCTTGGAATCAAAAATGGCCGCCTTGGGTAAATCCAAGGCGGCCATTTTGTTCCAAGCTTCGAGATGCGACAGGCTGATTCAACGCTGCACCTCGTTCAAGTTCTCTTATTTCTTATTCAAATCATCCATGTAGCCTCCGGACACATGAGCTGCCGAATTCATAGGGAAATGCCCCCTAGTCGGCTTGATTATTAGTTAGTTCACTATTGTTTTTGACTTTTCAAGGCAAGCTTACTTGAACCCGACACGATCCAGCATTTGTTGAACTTTGACTTGGTTCATGCCAACGACACTGATCGGGATTGTTTCGCTCTTAAAGTTGCCGCCGGTCATCGCCTGCAGAGCCGGATTATTTATTTTGACGCCTTTAGCGATTGGCCATTCGTTGTTTCCGTTGGCAAAGTGGTCTTGCGCAGAAGCACTTGCTAAATGCTCAAGGAACTTCACGGCATTGACCTGATTCTTGGCATATTTTGCGACGGCACCGCCTGCGATGTTTACATGGGTTCCCCATGACGCTTGATTTGGAAAGACCACGCCCACGCGGTCCATGATGGCTTTGTCTTCGGGTTTGTCTGACCGCATGATCCGCGCAAGGTAATAGGAGTTGGTGACCGCCAGGCCGCACTCGCCCGATGCCACACCTTTGATTTGGTCTGTGTCTCCGCCCTTCGGTGCGCGCGCCATATTGTCGACCATGCCCTTGAGCCATGCTTCAGTTTTTTGGTCGCCCAGGTGTTCAAGTACGGCGCCAAATAGAGACAGGTTGTAGGGGTGAGATCCTGAGCGGATACACAGTTTCCCCTTGTTTTTAGGATCACCCAGTTCCTCGTAGGTATCAACGTCGTCTTTGGAGACTTTGACTTTGTTATAAACAATTACGCGGGCGCGAGTTGAAAAACCAAACCAGGGTGACGCACCGTCAGCATTGCTCTTAGCTCTGAACTGAACCGGGATGGCATCATTTAAGATTTTTGACTGGATGGGCTGAAACAGTCCTTCAACTTCGCCCTTCCACAAGCGGGCTGCGTCCACAAGCAAAATTACATCCGCTGGTGACGCTGTACCTTCTGCCTTTAGGCGAGCCAAAATGCCGGCATCATCGGCATCGACGCGATTGATTTTGATCCCCGTCGTTTTGGTGAAATTGACATATAGGGCTTCATCAGTCGGGTAATGGCGTGCTGAATAAATGTTGACGGTTTGATCTTGTGCCAGCGCAGCCGTGCAAGCAAGCAAAATGGTGCAGGCTACAGGGATGTGTTTTTTGAACATTTGTTTCTCCAATAAATCTATAAATTAACTTTAACACAAACGCGAATCATTCCTAATATGTCATTTCTCCAAAACCATTTCAAGCACCTGACTGCTTTGATGTCAGCGCTCATGTTGGTTGCTTGTGCGTCTGGCCCCGCAGTAGCTCCGTTGCAAGATGTTCCCGTTGTGACTCCCAGTGTTCCAAAGAAACCATTGAAAATTGGGTTGGTCTTGGGTGGTGGAGCGGCACGAGGGTTTGCCCATGTTGGCGTTATTCAAGTCCTCGAAGAAGCAGGGATTCGTCCAAGCTTGGTAGTCGGGACCTCGGCAGGTAGTCTTGTGGCGGCTTTCTATGCCAGCGGTAAAACCGGGCGCCAACTTCAACAAGTTGCAGAAACCATGGAAGAGGCGGCATTTGCAGACTGGACCTTGCCGATCTTTAGTCGTGGCATGTTGCGTGGCGAGGCATTGGCGCGCTATGTGGGTGCGCAGGTGAGTGGGCGACTGATTGAAAACATGCCGTTGCCTCTCGGTATCGTGGCGACAGATCTCAATAGTGGGCTTGGAGTTTTGTTCCAACGTGGAGATACCGCCACAGCGGTGCGGGCATCGAGTGCAGTTCCGGCGTTGTTCCAACCGGTCAGAATCGCCGGTCGTGAGTATGTCGATGGAGGTCTCGTATCACCTGTTCCCGTTCGGTACGCTCGTCAGATGGGGGCTGAACTTGTGATCGCAGTTGATATTTCCAGCGCGCCGGAAGCCAATGCCGCGAGCGACACATTGGAAATTCTGATGCAAACCTTTTCAATCATGAGTAAGAGCATCAACAACTTTGAGTTGAAAGACGCGGATGTGGTGGTTCGCCCGCTTTTGGTGGGTGTGGGGAGTTCCAATTTCTCTGCCCGACGTCAGGCTATAGAGGCAGGGCGCGTAGCCATGACGGCCTCGTTACCTCAACTTCGGCTGGTTTTGGGAAGCTCAAAAAGCCAATAGGCAGCGGGGCATCAGAGATCTGCTCAAGGGCTTTTAGCGTTGTGCAGCTGTCACTCGTCGGTAAATGAACAGGTCTTCATTTCGATCTGCCGGGTGCCGTATCGCGCTGTGTGAAACCCAATCCTTGCTCTTGACAATTGTCGGCAGTGTGGCAAAAGCGTCCTTATCTACAATCAGCCAAGGGCAGGTATTTCCTGTATCAGTGGGCTTGATAACGAGATTGCCATGGAATTTGAATGCCGCAATTTGACTGCGGCTTAGGCCATGTGCCACAACGCATTGAGGATGTTGTTTCATGAGAACCATCGTGCGCCGCACCAAGGGAGCATTGCTTCGGGCGAAATCAAGGAGCGGTAGCCACAGCGTCATCAGCAGCAGCCAGCACAAAGTCGCTCCACCAGCTGGCAGCACCAAGCTCTTCCATATCGCAGCTCGATGGCGACCCACGCGCCACACGACGAGCCAAGCCCAAGCGGATGTCGCTGCAAGTGCAATGATAAAAGGTAGAAATGAGAAATCGGGTTCGAACCCCGGAGCAAGCCGGGCAACATTTGCTGCAGGGCGTGCGGGGAAACCCGTTTGCATTGCCACCCAAATGATCCAGATGATGGAGGCGCAGCCTGAAAAAAATATCAACGTAAACCAATCCACCAGGGCGGCAACACTGCGCTTCAATGTTGGCAATGAAAAGGCAGCCAGCGCCGCAAGCGCTGGGAGCGACATCAATAAGGAGCGATCATTAGATGCCGTGGTCAAGGTCGCTCCAATGGCTACTGCCGTGAACCAGAGCGGTATGGAGAGATGAAGGCTGGGTATGTCGCCGCGAATAAGCTGGCGACGCCACTGCCACAGAGTCCATAACGCAAGTGGCCATACTGGCCAGGTAAACCAGAGGAATAGTCGCCCCAGACTCCGCCATTCCATCCAATCAGCCTGGGGCAACTCGATTCGCCAACGCCAGAGGCCCAGAACTGTCGACATAAACGCAACGCAGATGGTAATCAGTGCAATGCCTGAGGCCCGTCTGTACTTGTGACATGTGATGTCTGTCGCTGTCGATCTGTCAAACAGGTGAATCAAAGAGCCG